>JAYVBZ010000134.1:0-3145 GCA_043750215.1 Actinomycetota bacterium | reverse complement strand
CCCTCCGGCGCTCATCGACATGGCGCCGACGCTGGTCGCGGCGTTGGACGCGCCTACCGCGGTGAAACCGACCGGCCACATCCTCACCGAGATCGTGGGGTCTGACGCTCATCTCACGGAACGCACCTCCACCACGGTGATCCCGGGGATGGAGACGGCGAATGCGGCTGACGTTACCGACACCGAAGCCGATGAGATGGAAGAGCATCTCCGCGGACTCGGCTACATCGAGTAGGCCGCACGGCGCCTGTGGAAACCCCGGATGAGATCGCCGAGAGCGTCGTAGCCGGGGAACCGGCCGACGGCGCCGACGGCGGCAAGCTCGGCACCTTCCTCGGCGCCGGGAGCGGCGCGAAAGACTCGCTGACCATCCTGTCGGGAACCGCGCAGAACATCCTCGGGCTGGCGATCTTCGTCATCGCGAGCTTCGGTATGAGTATCCTCATCGCGCGCGCCTTAGGTGGCCGGAAAAGTGTGGCATTCGGTCAGGTCACCCTGGTCACCCAGCTGGCGTTCGCGGTGGGTGCGGCGACGCGGTTCGGGATGGACATGGCGTCGGTGCGCCGCGTAGCCATCGAGTTCGGCAAGGGCGAACCGGGGCGGTTGCGCGCCATCGTGCGGATCGCCGTCCTAATCGCGCTCGGGGTGAGTCTGGGCGTCGGTCTCATCGTGTTCCTTGCGGCAGGGCCCCTCGCGACATTCATCGGTGCGCCCAGCGGCGCGTTGCGCGCGGCTGCCCTCGCGCTGATCTTCGTCGCGATCGCGCAGGTCTACCTGGGCGGATCGCGCGGCTTGAAGATCATGAGCCACACGCTCTACGCGTACTGGGTCGGCCAGTCCATCAGCTGGATCGCGATCACGCTGGTGCTGTGGCAACTCCTGGAGAAGACGGTCGAGGTCACGGTCCTGGCCTACGCCCTCAGCTGGGTGTTCGCGAGTGTGGTCGCGTTCGTCAGTTGGCGTCACGCGACTCGGTCGTTCACGCCGATGCCGGCCGAGCCCGATGAGGTGCGCTCACTTCTGCGGTATGGGGCGCCGCGCGCGCCGGCCGCGCTGCTGAGCCAGGCCATCTTCTACACGGACCTCGCGGTGCTCTCGCACTACCTCAAGAACGATCCGCGCGTTTCTATCTACGCGGCGGCGATCCGCGTGGCGCAGGCATTGGTGCTCTTCCTCACCGCGGTGAGCTACATGTTCAGCCCGTTCGTTGCGGATCTGCACGAGCGAGGCGAACGCGACCGGCTCAACGCGCTCTTCAAGCAGATCACCCGATGGACACTGGGTGGGACGGTGCCGCTGTTGTTGCTCTTCCTCATCGCGCCGGCGCCGGTGCTCCATGTGTTCGGTGGCGCGTACGGGTCGGGGAGCGCGTGGCTCCGCGTGCTGCTGATCGGCCAGATCGTGAACGTGAGTGTCGGTGCGGCCGGGTTCGTGCTCATCATGGCCGGACGAACGGGCTGGGATCTCTCGGTGTACGCGTCGGCATTCCTGATCGATCTGGTGGTCGCGATCATCTTGGTGCCGCGCCTTGGACCCGTGGGAGCGGCTGTGGCGCAGTCGATCGCGCTGGTGTTCTCCAACACCGTGCGCCTCTGGTTGGTCTGGCGGTTCGTGCATATCCAGCCCTATGACCGCTACTACGCGAAGCTCCTGATCCCAACGGCGATAGGCGCTGCGGCCATGCTCGGCGTCCACTCCGTGCTCTCCGGACCGAAGTGGGGCATCGACCTGCTGGGGACCGCGTTCGTCGGTGGGGTTATCTACTACATCGCCTTGGTGATCTTCGGCCTCACGCCGCCGGAGAAGGTCATGGTTTTCAGGGTCATCCGTAAAGTCGCCGGCCGCGGCTCGACTTCGGCGCCCACCGGACAGATCTAGGGCGACACACGCGCTTCAGCCGGGTGTAGTGTCGCGACAGAACCATGGCCGGTTCGATGAGGAGCATCCCGGGGCGTTGTGCCTCAGCGACTGTGGCGTCCGTGCTGCTGTTCGCTGCGTGTACCTCAGCCAGAAGTGTGGCGTCCCTTCCGCGCGCCCGTGCGACGGTTTCGGCTTCCGTCTCGCCCACGACCTCTCCACACCCTCAAGCTCACAACCCTCGCACCCATCGGTGGGATACGCCCGTGCCCCAGGTGTGGGAAGCCCACTTCCTTTCCCCCGTCTTCGGGTACGCCACCATCTCCTACGAGAACCGTCACGGCGGACTGAACCCTCCAGCCTCACGACTCGTCATCTCGACCGATCTCGGACGTTCGTGGACCGATATCTCCCCGCCTCTTCGCTCGGGCACCTACATCAGCGATGTCTTCTTCTTGGACCCCGAACACGCGTTGCTGACGGCCTACGATTGCGCCGGTGGAACGGGCGGCCTCTACAGAACCTCGGACGGTGGCCAGACCTGGGTGCGGCTCCGACCGGTGAGCGGAGGTTGCGGCGCCGGAACGGGAGTGTTCGTATCCTTCGTCGACGTGTCGCATGGATGGCTCACCCTCATCGAACCAAGCGGTGGTGGCTCGGGAACCATGATGCGGACCTCGGATGGCGGGCGCACGTGGCACGGGCAGATCGACCTTCCCACCAATGGCGTTCCTCAGTTCGAAGATCCTTCCAACGGTTGGCTCGCGGGGACCTTCCCATACCCGGGGGAGCTGTTCGCAACCCACGACGCCGGCGCGGCGTGGGACCGTGTGGTTCCGGTTCCGGCCGCGCGCGGTGACCAGCCTCGCGCGGCGGCGTCGAGCCCCACGTTCTTCGGCGCGGCAGGCGTGCTCCCCCTCACGCTGAGTCAGGGAGGTCACGAGATCATCCGCTTCCTCACAACGGGTGACGGTGGGAGCACGTGGAACCCGACGGCCACCTATCGCGCGCGTTGGCCGGCGACCAAGGGGGTAGGCGGCAGGACTCCGAGGACGGCGTGCGTCGGGGTGGCGTCCCCGACCGTCTGGTGGGTGTGCGGCGGAGACCCGGTCCGAGTCGCGCTCACCACCGATGGGGGTGCCACGTGGACCGTTCGGCGGACGGGCGTGCCGGGGAGCTACTCAACGATCGTCCCCGTCGGAGCGCAGCGAGCGTGGCTCGATGTCCATCGCGGTCGAGGGCAGCTGTGGCTGACCCTCACAGGCGGTCGGAACTGGCGACGCCTGAC
>JAYVBZ010000133.1:0-3276 GCA_043750215.1 Actinomycetota bacterium | reverse complement strand
GGGGTTCGGCGGGATGGAGTACCCGAGCATCGTCTTCACGGACCCGAAGCGGGGCGCCATCTCCCACGAGTTGGCGCACCAGTGGTTCTACGGCATCGTCGGAGACGACCAGTTCCGCGAACCTTGGTTGGACGAGTCCTTCGCGACCTGGGCGGCCTCGTTGCCGTTCGGCGGACCCCAGTCATGTGCCTCCTACCGCTGGCCGAACGGCAGTGTCCGGCTGAACTCGTCGATGGCCTACTTCCGGCGCGTCCCCGAGGCTTACGGCGCAGTGTATCTCGGCGGTTCTTGCATGTTGGCCCAGCTGAGCGACCGGTTCGGCCCGGCGGCGTTCATCTCGATGCTTCGGGACTACGTGGCGGCCTTTCGCCTGGGGGTCACGCGAACCGCAGACTTCAAGCACGCGGTGGCGGCCGCCGCCAGGGCACAACTTCCGGGGTTCGATGCAGCGGCCTTCTGGCATATGTGGCGATTGGACCATCCGTGAGCCCCTCGGGGTAGGATGACGGCTCTGACCAGGGGGACACGATGGCCAAGACCACAGATCTGCTCAAGATGGTTCCGTTGTTCTCGGATTGCTCCGCCAAGGAGCTGGCCCAGATCGCGACGGCGAGTAAGAACGTCAAGCACAAGGCCGGCACGGTCATCGCCCGCGAAGGAGAACCCGGCATCGGGCTCTTCGTGATCGTCTCCGGCAAAGCGGAGGTCACGATCGGTGGTGCGGCGCGAGCCACGCTTGGCCCGTCCGACTTCTTCGGCGAGGTGGCGCTCCTGGACGGGGGCCCGCGAACGGCGACCGTGACGGCGTCCAACGACATGGAACTCATCGGCATCACCGGATGGGTCTTCCGCGGCCTCATGCACGAGCATCCCTCGATCGCGCTGAAGACGCTGCAGGCAGTTGCTGGTCGTCTGCGGGACGCCACGAAGACGCCGACCGCCTAGGAGTGTGTGCTGGGCCGAGGGGAACCGTGGGCGAACCTCCACGCGAGGTCGAGGAACTCGCCACCGCGCGCGCGCAAGCTCGGGCTGCCAAGGACTTCGCTCTGGCCGATAGGCTTCGCGGTCAGATAGCCGATGCGGGCTGGACGGTGGCCGACGTTCCCGACGGCTTCACCCTTGAACCCCTGGAACCACGCGACCCTCTCGACGTGAACGCGATCCGCCGCCGTGCGCGCGACATCGTCTCGATCCTTGACGAGGAGCCCACCGTCGACATCTCCGTGCAATGGGTCGTCGAAGGTTGGCCGGAAGACGTGGTTCGCGCGATCAGCGCCTTCCGCTCGAACCAGGGTGATCGTGCGGTCCACTACGTGGTGGCCGACGTTACCGCCACGGATCCCGACACCTATGGGCCGGATGTCGAGATCGTGCGCTTGGAGGATGGGACCGGCTGGGCCGCTGCCCGTAACGCCGGCTTGAAGCGCTCGAAAGGACGGCTGGTGTTCGCGATGGATGGCTCGGTCGAGCCGACGGGCGATGTGTTCGGGCCGCTCGAGGAGACCCTTGCGGACCCCCACGTCGGTCTCGCGGGCCCGTTCGGCATCGTCACCGCCGATCTCCGGGAATTCGATGAGGCACCGGGAGCGGGGGACTGCGACGCCATCGAGGGGTACTTCATGGCGTTCCGGCGAGAGATGCTCGCCCAAGCCGGTCTCTTCGATGAGAAGTTCGCGTGGTATCGGACGGCCGACATCGAGTACTCGTTCCGAGTGAAGGACACGGGCGCCCGCGCGGTCGTGGTCCCGCTCCCGGCGACCAAACACGAACATCGGATGTGGTTCAACACCTCGCCCCAGGAGCGTGCCCGTCTCTCGAAACGCAACTACTACCGGTTCCTAGACAGGTGGCGTGACCGCTGGGATCTCTGCGTAGACCCCAAACCACCCGAGCCGCACGATCACGGTCCGGATCACCTCCACTAGCGGGAGTGTCCTACGCGGGCATCGGAGGAGCGGGCGGGATGATCTGCCGGTTCCCGTGGTGCTCGGGCGCGGGCATGGTCGGCTGCGCCACCGCCGCCGCCTCCTTGGCGTTGCGGGCCACCACCTCGGGATCGGGGATCGGTTGCGTTCCGTCGGCATAGGTCTTGAGGTCGTCCCCGTCGATGGTCTCCGTGACCAGGAGGAGGGCTGAAAGTCGGTCCAGAAGGTCGCGGCGCTCCTTCAGGATGTTTTCAGCCTGTGTGTGCGCTTCGGCCAAGAGCCGCGAGACCTCCTCGTCGATCAACTGAGCTGTGGCGCCCGACATCTTGCCGTTCGACCCTCCGAAGAACGCGTTGGGATCATCGTGGCCGAAGGACAGAGGTCCTACCTTGGCGCTCATCCCGTACTCGGCCACCATGGCGCGAGCGATCTGCGTCGCCCGTTCCAGGTCGTTCTGGGCGCCCGTGGACACCTCGTCGTAGACGAGTTCCTCGGCGACCCGTCCCCCCATCGCGAACGCGAGCATGTCCTTCAGCTCGGGTTCGGTGGCCAGGTAGCGGTCCTCCAACGGGCGGGTCATCGTGAGGCCGAGGGCCGCGGTGCCGCGAGGGATGATCGTGATGCGGTGCACGGGGTCCAGGTTCTCGCAGTAGTGGGCGACAAGCGCGTGTCCCATCTCGTGGGAGGCCACCCGCGTCTTCTCCTTGGGACTCATGACCCGCGATTTACGCTCCAGCCCCATGGACGAACGATCGATCGCCTCTTCCAGCTCGTGTTCGGTGACGGAGTTCTTCTCGCGGCGGGCTGCCAGCAGCGCGGCCTCGTTCACCACGTTCTCGAGGTCCGCGCCCGTGAAGCCGGGCGTTCGCGCGGCGATCGTCCGCAGGTCGACGCTGGCATCCAACGCCACCCCCCGGGCGTGCACGCGCAGGATCTCTTCGCGCCCGTTCAGGTCGGGTCGGTCCACCACCACCTGGCGGTCGAACCGGCCGGGGCGAACCAAGGCCGGGTCCAGCACGTCGGGGCGGTTCGTGGCAGCCATGATGATGACGCCCTTGCTGGCGTCGAACCCGTCCATCTCGACCAGGAGCTGGTTCAGGGTCTGCTCGCGTTCGTCGTGGGCTCCGAAGCCCGCGCCACCGACGCCTGCGCGGCCCTTACCGATCGTGTCGATCTCGTCCAAGAAGACCAGCGCCGGCGCCTTCTCCTTGGCCTGCTGGAACAGTTCTCGGACCCGAGCGGCCCCCAACCCCACGAACATCTCGACGAACTCAGAGCCGCTCATGAAGAAGAACGGCACGTTGGCCTCACCGGCAACGGCGCGCGCCAAGAGGGTCTTGCCGCATCCGGG
>JAYVBZ010000132.1:0-2121 GCA_043750215.1 Actinomycetota bacterium | reverse complement strand
GGCCTCAGAAGTCATGGTCACCGGTCTGTCTCCATACCGAGCCTATGAGGTGGCCGAAGAGATCGAGACGCGGCTGCGCGCAGAGGGTCGCGACTCCGTGACCGGGGACGAACTCGATCTCGTCGCCTTGGCTGCCCTTCGTGAGATGGCGGGTGAGCGCTACGCCTCGAACCTCGTTCGTTGGAGGGAGGTGCAACGACTGGACGTCCCGCTGGTGATCCTCATCGGCGGCGCCACCGGCGTCGGCAAATCCACCATCGCCACGCAGCTGGCGGCGCGCCTGGGCATCGTCCGGGTTGAGGCGACCGATGCCATCCGAGAGGTCATGCGATCCATGCTCTCGCCCGAGCTCATGCCCACCCTGCACACATCCTCGTTCGCGGCCGACACCGCACTTCGGGAACCGCCGACACGCGCCTCCGATGCGCTCGTCCTGGGGTTCCGCGAGCAAACGGCTTCGGTGAGTGTCGGCATCAACGCGCTGATCGAGCGAGCCGCGGGCGAAGGAACGAGCATCATCATCGAAGGAGCGCACGTGGTTCCCGGGTTCTTCGAACTGGAGGCGTACAGCGACCGTATCCTTGCCGTGCCGCTGGTCATCGTCGTGGAGGACGAAGAACGGCACCGGATGCACTTCGCAGCCCGGGAAGACGCAGTCGCATCCCGTCCCGCTCGTCGCTATGAAACTGGATTCGATAACATCCGCCGGCTTCAGCGATATGTGAAGAGCCAAGCGCTCTCGCACGGGGTGCCGATCATCCCGAACTACGGCTTCGATCAGTCGATCGCCACCGTGATCGATCTGGTCATGGAACGCGCGACGGCTCGGGCCGAACAGGCCGTCCGTTCGCACCCGACACAGAAAGGCAGAAGCGCATGAGGCTATTCCTGGACACAGCAAGCATCGAGGAGATCCGCGAGATCAATCGCTGGGGAGTCCTCAAGGGTGTCACCACCAACCCTTCGCTCATCGCGAAGGAGCACGCAGACCCAGACGCCATCTGGCAGGAGATCCTCACGACGGTCCAGGGCGACATCTCGCTGGAGGTCACGGACCTCTCTAGCGCTCAAGCTATGGAGGCGGAAGGCCGCAAGCTTGCGGAGAAAGCCGAGAACGTCGTGGTCAAGCTCCCGATGACCCCCGATGGGCTTTCGGCCGGCCGGCGACTGACCACGGACGGCATCCGGATCAACATCACCCTGGTGTTCTCTCCGGCGCAAGCGATCTTGGCGGCAGAGATCGGGGCCTACATAGTTTCGCCGTTCTTAGGTAGGCTTGATGACGCTGGTTCGGACGGGATGGCCGTGCTTCGCCAGATCACCGAGATCTTCGCGGTGCAGGCCTACGAGACCCAGGTCCTTGCTGCGTCGCTCCGCCACCCTATGCACGTCATCGAGTGCGCGGAGGCCGGCGCCGACATCGCCACGATGCCGTACGACGTCTTCGAGAAGCTCGTGAAACACCCGCTTACCGATATCGGCTTGAAGAAGTTCGAGACCGACTGGAACACGCTCCAGACCGAACTGAAGGGAAGGGCCTAGCCACATGGACACCACCACGGATCGCAGCACCCTAGAAGGGAAGCTGCTCCCCGAGTTGCAGCAGATCGCACAGACCCTGGGTATCGAAGGCGGTACCAGGCTGCGTAAGGCCGGCCTCATCGACGCGATCGTCGGACGGTCGGATGCCGGGAGCCCGACGGCGAACGGCGAGTCCGATCCGTCGACGCAAGCGAGCGGAT
The DNA here is from genome assembly GCA_043750215.1 of Actinomycetota bacterium. GTDB lineage: Bacteria > Actinomycetota > UBA4738 > UBA4738 > HRBIN12 > JANXVR01. The sequence goes on along the minus strand of JAYVBZ010000132.1, from coordinate 379 downwards.
CCCGTCGGGCTTCCACCGTGCACGCAGGAACCGGGACCAGCGCCGAGACGATCGATGAACAGGCTCCGGCGACGCCGGCGCTGAGCGATGGCCAGACCGCTGCCACCGCGGATCCGCCGCGGACGGCCGAGCCAGGCAACGGAGCCGACGCATCAGAAGGCAGGGACAGGAATCAGCGTGATGCCCGACCTGAGCGTGATCGGGGCGACCGCGGTCGCGGCGATCGCGGTCGCGGCGACGGTGGACGCCGAGACGCAGGATCGCGTGAGCAGGGAGTGTCCACGCGGTCAGGACAAGGCGACCAGGCTCAGAGAGGTCAATCACGCGACCAGGGCGCGGACGCCGAAGGGGACGCGAATAGTCGCAGACAGCGCCCCTC
>JAYVBZ010000131.1:0-6157 GCA_043750215.1 Actinomycetota bacterium | reverse complement strand
CCCGACCAACGGCCATCCGTACGCCGCCGATGCGGGCCCGCCTTCCACCATCCCGTAGCCGAAGAGGGTCAAGCACCCCGAGAGGATCGAGATGATCGTGAAGCTCACGGCAAAGTTTGAGAACGCCCCCATACCCCGCTTGAGTTCCTGGGCGTACCCCAACTCGTGCAGTTTCTCTGAGTCGCTCTTCTGCGACGCGGTCATCCCCGGCACGCTCGACCGAGCAGCTTCGTCCATGCTCTACCCCTTCCCGCAGCGGTGGGTGAAACCTGCTTCGACTCGGGCTATCAGAAACCCACGGGGGAACCGTGTCAAATCACGTGCAAGTTTGACCGGTTGCGGCGGTTCCCTGACCGGTTAGTCCTCGGGGGTGACGTAGGCGGCGGTGATGCCGCCATCCACGATGAGCGAAGTGCCGGTCATGTACGACGAGTCATCGCTCGCCAGGAACAACGCAGCTTTCGCTAGTTCCTCGGCCTGACCCAGCCGGCCCATCGGGATGTGGATGAACCGGCGTTGTTTCTTCTCCTCGTCGGAGAGGAGCTGCATCAGGAGCGGAGTTTCGATGGGTCCGGGGCACAGGGCGTTGCAGCGGATGCCCTTACGGGCGTATTCGACGGCGATCTCGCGGGTCATCGCCAGGACCGCCCCCTTGCTCGCGGTGTAGGCGGTCTGCGATGTCGCGGCCCCTAGCCACGCGACGAAAGAAGCGACGTTGATGATCGAACCGCCCCCCGAGGCGAGCATCGCCGGCACCCCGTACTTGCAACCGAACGCCACCCCTTTGACGTTCACAGCCAGCGTGGTGTCCCAGACGGACTCTTCCGTCGTGTGGACCGAGCCATCGGCGGGGAGCATCACGCCCGCGTTGTTGTAGAGGATGTGCAGCCCGCCGAACCGCTGTACGGCGGCCTCGACCATCGCCTTGGCATCGGTCTCACGGCTGACATCGGCGTGGAAGTACAGCGCCTGGCCGCCGGCGTCGGCGATCTCGGACGCGGTTGCCTGCCCCAGTTCGTCGTTCAGGTCGGTGAGCACCACCTGGGCACCTTCTGCGGCGAACAGCATCGAGGCGACCCGCCCCATCCCGCTGGCCCCGCCGGTGATGAGGGCCACCTTTCCCTGCAAGCGCATGCGCGATCCTTTCGCCGTTCGGATGGCCGAAGCCTAGCCGACCAGCGGGGTGCGGATGCGACGACGCGCTAGCCCAACACCTCGGGGTTCAAGATCGTGGGCGGTCGCGTCCCGTCTAAGACAGCGAAGATGTTCTCCACAGCAAGCGCACCCATGGCGTCCCGCGTGTCCACCGTCGCGGACCCCAGGTGCGGGATCACCACGACATTCTGCAGCGCAAGCAGTTTCGGGTTGACCTCAGGCTCTTTCTCGAACACGTCGAGTCCGGCTGCGAACAGTTCACCAGCTGCGAGCGCCTCGGCGAGAGCGTCTTCGTCGACGACCGGTCCGCGAGAAGTATTCACCAGCACGGCCGAGGGCTTCATCTTCTTGAACGCCTCGGCGCCGAACAGATGGCGCGTCTGGGGCGTGAGGTTCGTGTGGATGGAAACGAAGTCGGATCCAGCGAGCAGCGTGTCCATCTCCACCCGGCGTGCTCCCGTCTCGGCCTCAACCTCGGCGGGCAGTTGGATCGCGTCGGCGTAGATGACGTCCATACCGAATCCCTTGGCCCGGCGAGCAACTGCTTGACCGATCCGACCGAACCCGACGATCCCGATCGTCTTGTGGTGGATGTCCTGGCCCAGCATCATCAGCGGCCCCCAGATCCACGGTTGCCGGGAACGCAGCAGGCGCTCACCTTCGCCGACCCTACGCGCCGCCGCCATGAGCAACGCGAACGCTGTGTCGGCGGTGGTCTCGGTCAGCACGTCCGGGGTGTTCGTCACGATGACCCCCGCTGCGGTGGCGTCCGCCAGCGTGATGTTGTCGAACCCAACCGCATGGTTGGCGATGATCTTCAGCTGCGGACCCGCCGCGCTGAGGAACTCGGCATCCACCTTCTCGGTGAGCATGGTGATGATCGCCTCGCGACCCGCGACGACCTTGAGGAGTTCGTCGCGTGGGATGCCGAAGTCGTTCTCATGAACGGTGACATCGCACCGGGACTCAAGGGTGCGAAGCGGCCCTTCCATGATGGGTCGGGTGACCAAGACATCAGGTCGATCGGACATAGGGTGATCCTCTCTTGGACCGTGGTTCAGATAGAAAGCCGCAGGCTACGGGGCGTGCTCGTCCGGAGTCAAGTTCGGGAATGCGACCCACGATCGCGAAGGGTAAGGGCGCCGGCGATAATCAGGAACGCGGCGATAGCCGCTGCCGCGGCAGGGTCGGCCCACCACCATCCGAGCCTTCGGTCTAGCACCAACCCGCCCAGTGACACGGCGGCGAGCGCGCCGCCGGCGCCGGTCAGGAGCCCGTCCCCTTGGAGCGCCGGACTCTTCAATCGTCGGCCTACCCGGATCTTCCACACGGCGAGCGGCGGAAGCGCCGATGTGGAGGCCACTGCGATGATGAGGCCGAGTGTCGTGTGGTCGGGGCCCACGCCCGATCGGAGTCCCCGAACGGACTGGACGGACACCGCGGCGCCGATCAGCAGCAACGCCAACCCCACCGTCTTCTCCGCTCGGCGGTGCGCGGGAGGGTGGCCGCCGCGCACTTCAACGCGCAGGTCCAGAAGGATCATCGCGGAGGCCGCGGCGTCAACGGCGGCATCCAACCCGTAGGCGATCAGGGAGAGTGCGTTGGCCCCCAACCCCACGGCGACGGCCGCGAGACCGGCGATCAGGCTCCAGCCGATGGACGCCTGCGAGGCGAGAACGGCGCTCCTGAGATCCCGATCACGCTGCTCCATGGCGCCAACCTTACGGGCGAAGGCGTAGCATCGCGTTCATCACGGCTCGATGGGGAACGGGAGGTGGAGAGTGACCGAGTTGCTCGTGGTCGGGGGAAGACGAACTGCCGCAGCGGACGGCAAGACAGCCTCCGTCATCGAACCTTCCACCGGCGTCTCCATGATCCAGGTGGCCGAAGCCGGGCCGGAGGATGCCCGACGAGCGGTAGACGTGGCCTCGCGCGCGTTCGAGGAGGGTGCGTGGCGGGGGATGAGCGCCCGCGAACGGGGCCGCATCTTGACGACTGCGTCGCTGCTCATCCGGGAGAGACAGGAAGCGTTAGCACTGCTGGAAGCTCGCAACGGCGGGAAGCCGATCTCCTCGGCGCGCGCGGAGATCGACCTGGTCGCCAACGTCTTCGAGTACTGGGGTGGGGCGGCCAACAAGATCTTCGGGGAGACCATCCCCATCCAACCGTCCGGCATCGACCTCACGCTTCGCGAACCGGTCGGCGTGTGCGTGCTGATCACCCCCTGGAACTTCCCGGCCGTCATCGCCAGTTGGAAGATGGCACCTGCGCTCGCCTGCGGGAACACCGCGATCGTGAAGCCGGCCTCCCAGACGCCGCTGACCGCCCTCGCCCTTGCCGACATCCTCGCCGAGGCGGGTCTACCCGACGGCACACTCTCGGTACTTCCTGGTCCGGGGTCGACCACGGCGGCTGCGCTCATCGCCGATCCGCGGGTGTCCAAGATCGGATTTACCGGGTCCACATCGGTTGGGACGCAGGTCATGCAGGCGGCTGCGATCAACATCACACGCGTCTCGCTGGAGCTCGGAGGCAAGTCACCCAATGTGGTGTTTTCGGACGCGGATCTGGACGTCTGTATCCCGAAGTCGCTCTGGTCGGTGTTCGACAATGCGGGCCAGGACTGTTGCGCGCGCTCTCGGATGCTGGTGCAACGGCCGGTGTACGAGGAGTTCGTAGAACGGCTGGGGGTAGCGACGGCAGCCATCAAGGTGGGCGATCCGCTTACGGAGGACACCGAGATGGGCCCGTTGATCAGCGCGGCGCAACGCCTCACATCCCAGGAGTACTTGGAGATCGGCCTCGCGGAAGGTGCGCGTCGCGTTACCGGCGGCGAGATCCCCGATGGCCCCGGGTTCTTCATGGAGCCGGCGATATTGGCCGACGTCGACAACTCCTGGCGCGTGGCGCAAGAGGAGATCTTCGGGCCCGTTGCCTGCGTGATCCCCTTCGACACCGAAGAAGAGGCCGTGCGCCTCGCCAACGATTCGCCGTATGGGCTTTCAGGTTCTATCTGGACGCGTGACCTGGGCCGCGCGATCCGAGTAGCGAAAGGGATCCGTACCGGCAACCTCAGCGTGAACAGCAGCAGCAGCGTGCACACCGAGGCGCCGTTCGGCGGCTACAAACAGAGCGGCATCGGCCGCGAGATGGGGATGCACGCAGCCGGGCTCTACACCGAGGTGAAGAACATCTATCTCAGCGACGAGGTCTGATCGGTGACAACGCCGAAGGAGCCGTCGCCCGACACCCGACGCGACTCCATCTTGGAGGCTGTTGGATTCGCTGCGGAGCACTTGCTCCGAACGCATGAGTGGCGCGAAGCTGCCGACGATGTGCTGGCCCGGCTCGGGCAGGCCACGTTGGCTAGCAGGGTGTACGTCTTCCGCAACGGGGAGACCGCAGACGGGAGCCTGACCACCACGCAGCTTCACGAATGGTGTGCGCCGGGGATCGTCTCGGAGCTGGAGAACCCGGTCATGCAGAACCAGCTCTGGGAGGAAAGCCTGGGCCGGTGGGTCGCGGTTCTGAACTCCGGTCATCCGGTGGTGGGACACACCCGCGATCTCGATCCGAAGGAACGCGCGATCTTGGAACCCCAGGGTATCCGGTCGATCTTGGCCGTTCCCGTCATCGTGGATGACATGTGGTGGGGTCACATGGGATTCGACGATTGCGTGAACGAACGGGATTGGAGCGCCGGCGAACTGGATGCGCTGTTGGTGGCGGCGGGCATCCTCTCGGCGGCCATCGGACGCCAGCAGGCGGAGACGAACCTGCGCGAGCGCGAGGATCTCTACCGAACCCTGGTAGAGCAGATCCCCGCCGTGGTGTACATCAACGAGGTTTCTACCGAATGGGTGTCGCTCTACACCAGCCCCCGGGTCAGGGAACTGTTCGACGTTTCGCCGGAGGAGTACAACGAGGGTCACCTGTGGATGGAGTTGATCCACCCGGACGACCGTGACCGCGTATCGGCGCAGGACGCCAGCACGGAAATCTCGCTTGAGCCGTTCGACTGCGAGTACCGGATGGTGCGCCGCGATGGACGGATCGTGTGGATCCGAGATCTTGCCAGCGTGGTGTATGACGCCGATGGAGTCGCGCGCTTCTGGAGCGGGGTGATGTTCGATATCACGGCGCTCAAGCGCGCGGAAGAGGAACTGGGGCGAGCGCTCGGTATCGAACAAGAGGCCTCGGCGCGGCTTAGAGCTCTGGACGACATGAAGAACACGTTCCTTCAGGCGGTCTCGCACGATCTCAGAACGCCCTTGGCAGCCGTGCTCGGCAGCGCGCTGACGTTGGACCGTGTGGACATCGACATAGGGGACGCCGAGGCCAGAGATCTGATCCATCGGATCGCGCTCAACGCGCAGAAGCTGCAGCGGATCATCAACGATCTCCTTGACCTGGATCGACTCTCCCAGGGGCTGCTCGAGCCCAACCGCGCCGAGCACGACCTGACGGACCTGATCCGGCTGGTGATCGAAGGGTCGGAGGTTCTCGCGGACAGGAGGATCTCGGTCGAGGACGGACCCCTCACCGCGCGCATCGACGGACCGAAGGTTGAGCGCATCGTCGAGAACCTCCTGGTCAACGCCGCGCGGCACGCGCCAGCGGGCAGCCGGATCTGGGTTCGGCTAGCTGCCGCTGAGAACGGTGGAGCGATGATCTCGGTCGAAGACGACGGCCCCGGCGTTCCATTGGAACTGCGCGAGACGATCTTCGGTGTCTTCGAACGAGGCCCTTCGTCCTCGTCGCACGCCCCCGGCTCGGGTGTCGGGCTGACGCTGGTGGCCCGATTCGCAGAGCTCCACGGCGGCCGGGCCTGGGTGGAGGAACGTCCGGGTGGTGGTGCCAGTTTCAAGGTGCTCTTGCCCGGCTAGATCAGCCGTCGTTTCTGCCTCGCGCTCCCTCGGTAGACTCCCCCCATGTCTGAACTCCCCGAAGAGCTGCGCAATCGTCAACCCCGTCCGGCGGGTCAGCAGCCCACCGCCAACCT
>JAYVBZ010000130.1:0-6873 GCA_043750215.1 Actinomycetota bacterium | reverse complement strand
TAGGCCTTGGCAAAGGCGGCGAGCGCCTCCCCGCGTTCGGCGGGGACAGCGTCCTGAACGCCCTGGATCAGCGCCTGGATCTTCAGGTGCGGCGCGGCCGTCGTCGGCGCGAGACCGACGGAGGGCGCGGACGTGTCGGTATGCGGGTCCACGAGAGGTCATTCTGGCACGTCACCGGGCCATCGACCGTGTCTACCCCGGCCAACCGGCATGGCGGGACTATGCCGCCCTGTCCGGGTCTGCATCCGGAGGCCAGCCCTAGACCTGTCTTGCCAGCTCGACCACCTCAGAAGCCAGGTCATAGCGCCCGAACTGCGGCATGACGTAGATGCCCGCTACGCCCTCCTGTCGAAGTTGGACGATCAGCTCCCCGGCCATCGCCACACCTTCGCGCCAGGCCTCTTCGCCTGCGGCCACCATCCGATCCAGCGCATCCCCTGGGATGACGATCCCCGGGACTTCGTTGTGGAGGAACCCCGCGTGGCGGGCGGTCACTAGCGGGAGAACACCCGCGATGAACGGCACGTCCAACGTGTGGCCGGCGAACGCCCGATATGCCTCCCTGAGGGCCACCAGCGGTTCCGGGGAATAGAGCGGCTGGGATAGAAGGAAGCGAGCGCCGGCATCCACCTTCTTCTTCAGCAGTCGAACCTCGCGGTCCAGATCAAGGGCTGAGGGAGCGACTGCGGCTCCCGCGAAGAACGAGGTGGGTTCGCCGATCGAGGAACCCGCGCGATCCACGCCTTCGTTGAACCCTTCGGTGATGAGCGCGAGTAAACCCGTTGCCGTCACATCGACGTTGTTCGACCCCTGTGGGAAGTCCCCGATGGTCACGGGATCACCCACGCAGACGAATAGGTTGCGGATGCCAAGCGCATGCACACCAAGCAGATCGCCTTGGAGGCGAAGGAGGTTCCTGCCGCGCGTGGGGAAGTGCAACACCGTTTCCACGCCCGCCTGCTCTTCGATGAGACGGCACGCAGCCCAAGCGCTCATCCTCATCTTCGCCATCGGAGAGTCGGCCACGTTGACGACGTCAGCACCAGCCTCAAGAAGGGTGGTCGCAGCGGCGACCAGTTTCGCCGCGCTGAACGAACGCGGCGGTTCCACCTCGACCGCGATCACCAGTTCTCCCCGCCCGAGCTTCGCCTCCAATCCGGTCCGCGGCGCCGAAGCGACCGTCGGGCCTTCCACCTCCCGAGGCCGCTCCATCACGTCCAGGCGAACATGAGGTGCACGGTCGCTGAGTGCCTGCGCCATGGCGGCGATATGCGCAGCCCCCGAGCCGCAGCAGCCGCCAACGATGGCAACCCCTTCATCGAGGAACGCTCGGGCGTGCTCTGCGAAGTAGTCGGGCGTGGCCGGATACACGAATCGGCCGCCAACTTCAGCTGGCCCACCGGCGTTGGGCCGGACCATGAGCGGGATTCCGGGGGCGTAACCTCCCATCGCCCGCACGATACGCAGCGCCTGCGCGGGACCTTCACCGCAGTTGACGCCGATCGCGTCGACACCCAGTTCAGCAAGACGGGCGGCAACGTGCTCCGGCGTCGACCCCAGGAGCGTTCGGTCATCTCGGGTGAACGTCATGCTCGCAACGACCGCTAGCTGTGGTGCGCCGACGCGCGCCGCCTCGACGGCCTGCTCCACCTCCAACAGGTCCGATTGCGTTTCGATGATCAACAGGTCTACGCCGCCCTCGGCCAACGCCGTCACCTGCTCCCGGTAGGCCTCGAAGGCCTGTTCGGGGTTCACCCGTCCGTAGGGGGCCAACCGAACCCCTAACGGCCCGATGGAACCTCCCACCAACATCGCTCCGGCCTGACGGGCGATCGACGCCCCGGCACGGTTGAGTTCCCCCACTCGGTGCGACATACCGTGGCCACCCAACCGGAACCTGTTGGCGCCGAATGTATTGGTGAGGATGAGCCTCGCGCCCGACTCAAGGAACGAACGATGCACCAGGGCAACATCCGCCGGGTGGTCGATGTTGCGCGCCTCCAGGCACGCCTCTACCGGTGCACCCGCCGCGATCAGCGCAGTACCCATCCCGCCGTCGGACAGCAACACCTCGCCCCCAACGAACTCACGTAGCTCTGCGCCATTCATGGGACGACTTCGACTTCATGCGTCAGATCTACGGCCGAACGAAGGGTTGCTGCAACGGCGCAGTACTTCGATTCCGCGAGCGCAACTGCTTTCTGGGCTTTGGCCAGGTCGACCGACCCAGTGAAGATGAACCGCATGTGGATGGAGCGGAACGCCCACGGGGGATCGGGATCCTGGTTCGTCGTGAGTTCGACCTCGAGACCCCGCAGATCCTGGCGCTGCTTCTTCAAGATGACGACGGTGTCGTAGGCGGTGCAGCCGGCAAGCGACAGCGGGAGGAGGTCGGATGGCTTGGCGCCAGGGCCTTCGCTGTCTCCCCCGATACGCACGGCATCCCCATATGCCGTGTGCCCCGAGAACTGCAGGCGCTCGCCCCGCCAAACCAACCGTTGGACCGCCACGCATTCAGTCTAGAGCGTGTGGGAGTACCCTTCGGATCTCACGCGCGTGCCACAGGGGACCCATGGCTGACCGACATCTCAGTATCGTCATCGGAGAAGGCGCGTGGATGCGCCAGGGCCTGCTGCGTTTCGTGCTGGAAGACCAGGGCTTCGAGGTCGCGGCCGAGGCAGCCACGGTCGCTGAGCTTTCCCGCGCCCTCGCGGCGCACGACCCCGACGTCGTCGTCCTAGACGACACGCTCGGGGTGGCCGGACTCGAGCTCTCCCGGCAGATGGCTCCCAGGGCCAAGATCGTGCTCGTGTGGCCTAAGGCGGTGCGATCTGTCGGTGCGGATGCCCGCGTAGACCCCGGCAACGTCCTGCTCGAACTTGGTCCCGCCGTGAAGCGGATCGCGGGGATCGTCTCGATCGTTGACCTCACCGAAAGTTTCGATCGCCCCGACTGGGTCGATAAGGTCCGCAAGGATCCCGCTGCGCTCCGCGAGATCCTCGCCGCAGGTTCGTCCGGCACTTCGAGCCCCAGCGTCACCGAACTCCAGCGATCGAGTCGTGGGGAGCTCATCGACCTTCGCCAGGCCGAACAAGCCCGTGTCCCCCAGCCCGCAGAGCCCCCTGTCCAGATCGGTCGCGGCGCGAGCCCCTTGGTCCATCACCACAAGTTCTAGGCTCGCAAGCGGCGTCGGCATCCCTCCGCTAGGCTGCGTGCATGCCCATCCAGGATGCCGTGAGCGCGCTTCGCCGCGTCTACGTTCGAGAACCCCGCACCCAGGACCTCGGCGCATGGGAGGCCTACCACTGGCGCTCCGCCCCTGATCCCGCCCGGACGATCGCCCAGCACGTAGCCTTTCGCGCCGTCCTTACCGATGCCGGCGCTGAAGTCGTGCTGGGCAGGGCGGCGGTTCCCGGCGATCCGGATGCGATCTACGCCTACGACCCGATCCTGATGATCGATGCGGGAGCGATCCTCCTTCGGCCGGGGAAGGAGGGCCGTCGCGACGAGCCCACCGCGGTGGCCAAGGATCTGGTCGTTGCCGGAGTGACGATCGTTGGAGAACTCGAGGCTCCCGCAAGCGCCGAAGGTGGCGACATGTTCTGGCTGGACGCCACGACGCTTCTCATCGGTCGCGGGTACAGGACGAACGACGCAGGTATCGATCAGATCCGCTCTCTGGTGGAGCCTACCGGCGTCACCGTTCACGCGTTCGATCTTCAGTATTTCCACGGACCGGCGGAGTGCCTGCACCTGATGTCATTCATCTCGTTATTGGACCATGACCTCGCGGTGGTATTCCTGCCGATGATGCCGGTGAAGCTTGTTCAGCTCCTTCAAGAGCGTGGCGTTGCCTTCGTGGAGGTTCCGCAGGAGGAGTTCGACACGTTGGGACCGAACGTGCTGGCGCTCGGACCCAGGGTCGCGCTGGCCATCGCCGGTAACGACGAGACGCGTCGGCGCATGGAGTCTGCGGGTGTGGACGTCCGCGTCTTCCCAGGGGATGAGCTCTGCCGGAAGGGTGACGGTGGCCCCACATGTCTCACCCGGCCGCTGGCTCGGGGCTGAGTTCAGCCCGGTAGGCTGACCCCATGGGATCGCTCTGGTTCTGGCTGCACATCGCGGGCACCGTCGGGTTCGTCGCGGTACATAGTGAGCAGGCTGTCGCGATGTTCCGGATCCGGGCGGCCGGAAAGGAACGCGCAAGGATCGAAACGCTGGCCGAGCGTTCCAAGGCCCGGACGGCCCGCAGCTACTTGACGCTGGGCGTCATCGTCGTCTCGGGAACCGCGGCCGGCATCCACGGATCTGCATTCGGGGCCACCTGGATCTGGGCAGCCATCATCGTGCTGCTCGTCACCGTCGGACTGATGTCCGTGACGGCCACCCCGTGGATGAAGAGCCTTCGGCAGGGATGCACGCAGTGGGCTGACGGAAGCTATGCCATGAACGACGAAGAACTCGCCGCCGCCTTGGCCGGACCCGTCCCCTTGATCGTGGCCGGTATCGGGACGGTGGGCCTGGCGATCATCCTCCTGCTCATGTTCCTTAAACCCGGCGCCTGACCTGGAGCGCGTTCGTACCCATCGCGGGCCGGTAGCCTGGGCCACATGAACGACCGGGTCTTCAACTTCTCTGCCGGCCCCGCGGTGCTTCCACGGCCCGTACTTCAGGCGGCCCAGCAACACGTCTTGAATATCGAGGGCCTCGGGGTGAGCGCGCTCGAGGTATCCCACCGTTCGGCCTGGTTCATGGATGTGATCCAGGAAGCGGAGGCGAATCTGCGAAAGCTCCTTGCCATCCCCTCGAACTACCGGGTGGTGTTCTGCCAAGGTGGGGTGACGCTCCAATTCTCGATGCTCGCCATGAACTTCCTTCGTGGGACGGGCAAGATGGCGGACTTCATCGTTACGGGGTCGTGGAGTACGAAAGCAGTCAAGGAAGCGATGAAGGAAGGCAAGGTTCGGACCGCATGGACCGACCAGTCAAACGGATTCCGCCGGGTCCCTTCCGAGAACGAACTCTCAGCGGCTCTATCCGGTGACGCCGCGTTCGCGCATATCACCGCGAATGAAACCATCCAAGGGGTCGAGTTCCCAGCTACGCCCCCCGTCCCTGCAGGGGTGGACCTGTTCTGCGACATGTCGTCGGACTTCTTGTCGGGGCCGGTAGAGGTAGCGCGCTACGGCCTGATGTACGCCGGGGCGCAGAAGAACGCCGGCCCGGCCGGAGTCACCATCGCCATCATCCGCGAGGATCTCCTTGACCGGATCCCCGATGGGCTGCCCGTTATGCTCGACTACCGAACCTTCACCGAGCACGGTTCGCTCTACAACACCCCGCCGGTACTCTCCATCCTGGTGCTGATGCTGGTCACGCGCTGGCTCCGAGACGATGTGGGCGGTCTCGAGAAACAGCTCGACCACAACCGACGCAAGGCCTCTGCGCTCTACGACGCGATCGACGCCAGCGAGGGCTTCTATCGTGGCCACGCCGACCCACCGTCTCGCTCGTTGATGAACGTGACGTGGACGCTCCCAACGCCTGAGCTAGAGCAGCGATTCGTCGCCGAGGCCGCCGCGGAAGGCATGATCGAACTAAAAGGACACCGGAGCGTCGGCGGCATCAGGGCCAGCATCTACAACGCGATGCCGATAGAAGGCGCGGAAACGTTGGCTGGCTTCATGGTGGCGTTTCAGGCCGCACCGGCTAGCCGCCGATCAACTCGTCGGCTGCCTGCGCGAACACCTCGGAATGACGGTCGACATCATCTGCGGTGGTAGCCGGCGACATCAGGGCCATGTTATGGAACGGCGTGATAAGCAGGCCTCTGTTGAGCATGTAGAGATGGATAAGGGAATCGAGTTCCTCATCCTGCCCGGCGGCGGCCTGCGCACCGTTACGTGCCACGTCGGCCCTGAACAGATACTCCACGCGGCAGCCGAGCCTGGTGACGTGCCAAGGAAGGTCCCTGCTATCGATCACGCCCTGCACCCCCGACTCGAAACGCTCGCCGAGTCGGATCATCCGCTCGAACGCTTCGTCGGTCAGGACCTCCCCAAGGGTGGCCCGCATCGCCGCGAGCGAGAGCGCGTTCCCCGCAAGCGTGCCGCCGACGCCGCCGACATCCGACCGACGCCAATCGGTATGCGCGGTGATGCGATCCGCCACCTCTTGCGTCATCCCGAACGCCGCGCTGGGTATCCCCGCACCCAGCGTCTTCCCGATGGTCACCACGTCGGGATGCAACCCGGACGCCTTCGTCATCCCACCTGGACCTGCGCTGATGGTGTGAGTCTCGTCGATGATGAGCAAGGTGCCGTACTTCGTGCACAACTCCCTGACCCCTTCGTGGTAGCCGGGCTCGGGGAGCACGATGCCGATATTCGTGAGGGCCGGTTCGAACAAGCAGGCGGCGACGTCCCCGTGCGCGAGCGCGCGCTCCAGGCCTTCCAGATCGTTGAACTCGACCACCCGGGTGGTCTCCTCGATGGGCACCGGCTGGCCGATAGTGCCTTCCCGCAGAACGATGTTCCCTGCGTCGTCCAAGTTCCCATAGGTCTCGTCGACTGAACCGTGGTAGTTCCAGTTGTGAACGGCGATCTTGTTCCGACCCGTGATCTGGCGCAGCCAGCGGATGGTGAACCGGTTCGCGTCGGTAGCCGTCAGGCAGAACTGCCACAGGTGCATTCCGAAACGGCGCTGCATCTCGGCACCGACCCATATCGCGTCCTCCGTCGGAAGCATCAGGGTGATGCCCTTGGCCGCGCGATCGGCGATGGCCTCGACTGCGGCCTTCGGACCGTGACCTGCCATCCCGCCCGTGTCGCCCAGGCAGAGATCGACGTACTGGTTCCCGTCCACGTCCCAGAA
>JAYVBZ010000129.1:0-6996 GCA_043750215.1 Actinomycetota bacterium | reverse complement strand
TGCCCGATCAGTCCGTACAAGGAGACCCGCGACGCGTGCCGTGAACAGATCGGCGAGTTCGTGGAGGTCTACGTTCACGCGACCGTGGAGGAGTTGGCGCAGAACCGTGACCCGAAGGGTCTCTACAAGAAGGCCTTGGCGGGCGAGATCACCGGGTTCACCGGTGTCGATGACCCCTACGAGGTCCCCGAGAACCCGGAACTGGTGCTGGATACCATGACCGAAAGCCCGGAAGAGTCACTCCAGAACGTGCTGACGAAGCTCAAGGAGCTCGGCCGGATCCAGGATGACGCCGTGATGGCGAAGGCAGACCGGATGCACTCGGGTCAGACCGACCTCCGCGTCGCCGGCACGGGTCACGTGGTCAAAGAGTCCTGATCGGTCGCTGGTAAGCTCGATCGTATGCAACGTTCAGACGCCCATCGGGGATCCGGTGGGCGTCTTGCGTTTTCGGGGGCCGAGGTAAGGGGTGGATCACATGGAGTATGAGATCGGGATCGGGAAGACAGCGCGGCGGGCCTACGGGCTGGACGAGGTCGCCATCGTGCCTTCGCGGCGCACTCGCGACCCAGAGGATGTCGATATCCGCTGGGAGATCGACGCGTATACGTTCGAATTGCCGATGATGGCAAGCGCCATGGACGCGGCCGTGAGCCCGGCAACCGCCATAGAGGTCGGACGCTTGGGCGGTCTGGCGTGCTTGAACCTCGAGGGCCTGTGGACGCGCTATGAAGACCCAGAGCCCATCTACCAAGAGATCGCGTCTCTCCCGGACGAGAAGGCCACCCGCCGGATGCAAGAGCTCTACATGGAGCCGGTGAAGGAGGAACTCATCGGCCGCAGGATCGAAGAGATCAAGGCCGGGGGAGCGGTCAGCTGCGCGTCTCTCACACCCCAGCGAGTCGTGCAGTACGCGGCGACGGTTCTGGCGGCAGGCCTTGACATCCTGGTGGTCCAGGGCACCGTGGTGTCAGGTGAGCATGTCTCCAGCCAGCACGAACCCTTGAACCTCAAGGAGTTCATCCCATCCTTCGACATCCCGGTGATCGTAGGGGGATGCGCCAGCTTCCAGACGGCGCTACACCTCATGAGGACCGGCGCAGTGGGCGTATTGGTGGGTGTCGGTCCCGGTAACGCGTGCACCACTCGCGGCGTGTTGGGCGTGGGGGTGCCACAGGCCACCGCCATCGCGGACGCGGCGGCTGCGCGCAGGGAACACCTGCATGAGACCGGCCGCTACTGTCACGTGATCGCCGACGGCGGCATGCGCACCGGTGGCGACATCGCGAAGGCGATCGCATGCGGCGCTGACGCCGTGATGATCGGCTCACCGATGACGCGCGCCTACGAGGCTCCCGGAGGTGGCTACCACTGGGGGATGGCGACCTTCCATCCCACGCTCCCTCGTGGGGCGCGGGTGAAGACGCAGCAGGTCGCCTCCATGGAGGAGATCCTCAAGGGTCCCGCCCACGAGAACGACGGCACCTTCAACCTGTTCGGCGCGCTGGCGACATCGATGGCGACCACCGGCTACGCCACCATCAAGGAATTCCAGAAAGCTGAACTGGTCATCGCGCCGTCCATCAAGACCGAAGGCAAGACGTACCAGAACCAGCAGCACGTCGGGATGGGTCACTAGGTGTGAACGAGCATTCGGCTGGGCTGGCCGGCGGTCGCCGGGCCACCTTCGCGGTGGTCGGGCAAGGGTCTGAGCCTGGTCCGGTCCTGGTGCTCGATCTTGGAGCGCAGTACGCGCAGCTGATCGCGCGCCGCGTGCGCGAAGCACACGTCTACTCCGAGATCGTGCCCCACGATCTGACCGCGGCGGAGATCGCCGCCAGACGGCCCGCCGGCATCATCCTGTCGGGCGGGCCCTCAAGCGTGTACGAGCCCGACGGCCCTCAGGTCGATCCCGGTCTGTTCGAGCTAGGGGTGCCGGTCCTGGGCATCTGTTACGGGCACCAGCTCATGGCACAGGCGCTCGGTGGGGAGGTCGGGAACACGGGAGCCCGCGAGTACGGCGGTACGGACCTCCATGTCATCGCGCCCGGAGGCGTCCTGCTCCAGGACTTCCCCGAGACCGACAGCGTGTGGATGAGTCACGGTGATGCCGTGGTTCGCGCACCCGAGGGATTCAGGGTTACCGCGACAACCGATCAGATCCCGATCGCCGCTATGGAGGACCCCGAGCGTGGGATGTTCGCGATCCAGTTCCATCCCGAGGTGAGTCACACGCCGCGTGGTCAGGCCGTCATGAAACGGTTCCTCTACGACGGATGCGGCCTCCTGCCCGAGTGGACACCCACGAACATCATCGAAGACGCCGTCGAGCGGATCCGTGCGCAAGTGGGTACAGCGGACGTTCTCTGCGCGCTCTCGGGGGGCGTGGACAGTGCGGTCGCCGCGCTCCTGGTCCACAAAGCGGTGGGCAAGCAGCTGACCTGTGTGTTCGTCGATCATGGATTGAACAGGGACGGCGAACCGGACCAGGTCGAAGAGACGTTCGCACGACATTTCCAGGTGCCACTGGTCCACGTGAAGGCCGAGGACCGATTCCTGAATAAGCTCGAGGGCGTCACGGATCCAGAGCGCAAGCGCAAGATCATCGGTAAGGAGTTCATCCGGGTTTTCGAAGAGGTCGCGCGCGAGCACACGGGCGCGAAGTACCTGGTCCAGGGCACCCTCTACCCCGACGTCATCGAGTCCGGGTCCAAGACGGCCGCGAACATCAAGAGCCACCACAACGTGGGCGGCCTCCCCGAGGACATGGACTTCGAGTTGGTTGAACCGCTCCGCGATCTCTTCAAGGACGAGGTCCGAACGGTAGGCGCGGAACTCGGTCTGCCAGAGGAGATCGTTCGCCGGCAGCCGTTCCCGGGACCGGGACTCGCGGTGCGGATCATCGGCGAGGTGAACCGCGAGAATCTGCGCATGGTTCGGGGAGCCGACCTGATCGTTCGCGAGGAGATCACGCGCGCCGGACTGGAGCACACCACGTGGCAGGCCTTCTGCGTTCTCCTGGCCGACGTGCGATCGGTCGGTGTGATGGGCGACGCCCGCACGTACGAACGCCCCGTCGTCGTGCGGTGCGTCACCAGCGAAGATGCGATGACCGCCGACTGGGCCAGGCTTCCGCATGAGCTACTTGACCGCATCTCCAGCCGAGTGATCCGCGAGGTTCCCGGCGTGAATCGTGTGGCCTACGACATCACCAGCAAGCCTCCGGGCACCATCGAATGGGAGTAGCCGGGGCGGAGCCGATGGCGCGTTGCCTCACCCGCTGGTCGTGGTTGGCGTGGAGATCCGGTCGGCCGTCACGATGAGCCGCTCGGCTGAGGAGTAGGCCGGATTGCATGTCGTGAGCACCAGGGTGGGCTGCGCCGTCTGCGCCAATACTTTGCCCGCGACGGATGTCGGCAGCACGAACACCTGCGAGACCCGATACGTGTAGTCGCCGTATCTCGGGGTCCGGATCGTGATGGTGTCGCCCGGTTTCAACAGATCCAGATGGAAGAAGGGATGGAGATAAGTGGTGCGGTGTCCCGCGATGCCTACGCGGCCGTTGCGATCCCAAGGGTTCGCGGTGTCGACGTAGTGGCCGGGGCCATTCTGCAGGGATCCATAGTCGGTGCCTTGGACGACGTAGGCGCGGAGGCCGATCTTGGGGATGACGATCTCGCCATACAGCGAGCCGGGAACCGGCGCCCAGCCCGGAGCGGGAGGGGTGTGCACGGTGGGTTGCGTTTGCGACCTGAAGTCGGTGCTCAGTCGGGCTTGGGCAGCTTTCGTGGTGAGGCCCGTACCCCAGAGCGTCCAGACGATGAACCCAGCAAATCCGGCCGCACCCAACAGGCATGCCATCCCGAACCAGTGCAAGAAAGAACCCGCCCATCCCCGGGCGGGCTTGTTCGCGAGCCGCGCAGTGCGTGGGAGGGGGGTGTCCGAGTTGGCGTTCGTAGCCTGCGTATTCACAAGTCGCACCAGGGTACTTCGTGCGGGGCCCGGCGTCGGTCTGGCACCTTACAATCGTGACCGTGAACCCCCGATCGCCCCTGCTTGAAGGACTGAACAGCATCCAGACGGAAGCCGTCCTCCACACGGAGGGCCCGGTGCTCATCGTCGCGGGGGCAGGTTCGGGCAAGACCAGAGCGTTGACCCATCGCATCGCCTACCTCATCCGCGAGGCCGGCGTCGCACCTGGCCACATCCTGGCTATCACGTTCACGAACAAGGCGGCTCGCGAGATGGCCGAACGTGTGGAGTCCCTGGTGGGTGGCCGGGTGGCGTCGGGGATGTGGATCCTCACCTTCCACTCCATGTGCGCTCGTCTCCTTCGCCGCGAACACACGCACCTCGGTGTGCCCAGCGGCTTCACTATCTACGACGACAGTGACACCGAGCGCCTCATCAACGGCGTCCTGAAAGACATGGATCTGGATCCGAAGCGCTTCGCACCCAGGGCCGTCGCCTCGGCGATCGGCCGGGCGAAGGACAAGGTGCTCTCCGCCGCCGACTTCGCCGCGGCGGCATCGAACTTCTACGAAGAGACGGTTGCCCGCATCTACTCGGCCTATGAGGACCGTAAGCACGCCGCCGGCGCGCTGGACTTCGACGACCTGATCAGTGAGACCGTTCGACTCTTCCGCGACCATCCGGAGGTGTTGGCCCACTACCAGGAGCGATTCCGCTACGTCTTGGTGGACGAGTATCAGGACACCAACCGAGCGCAATACGAGTTGGTGAACCAGCTGGCCGCCAAGCACCGGAACGTCTGCGTCGTCGGCGACGCGGATCAAGGCGTCTACAGCTGGCGCGGCGCCACCATCCAGAACATCTTGGACTTCGAGCGCGATTACCCCGACGCGGCCGTGTTCGTGATGGAGCAGAACTATCGGTCCACGCAGAACATCCTTGCTGTAGCCAACGCCTTGATCGAACACAACCAACAGCGCAAGCCGAAGAGCCTGTGGACCGAATCAGCCAGCGGCGAGCTCACCGTTCGCTATCAAGCCCAGGACGAACATGAGGAGATCTACTGGGTGGCCCGGGAGATCGAACGGCTGCGCGAACAGGAAGGTCATCGCTATCGGGATGTCGCCCTCTTCTACCGCACGAACGCCCAATCGCGCGTCGTGGAGGACGTCTTCATGAAGGCGGGGATCCCCTATCGCGTGTTCGGTGGGGTGCGGTTCTATCAGCGCAAAGAGATCAAGGACGTCCTGGGCTACTTGCGCCTGCTGCTGAACCCGCAGGACGTCATCAGCTTCCGACGAGTCGTGAATATGCCCAAGCGTGGCATCGGTGATGCCACGGTGGCGGCCGTCGAGTCGTTCGCGCGCGATGAAGGCATCGGGATCGTGGAAGCGGCGCGCCGGGTGGATGAGATCGTCGTCCTCGCCAACCGGGCGAAGGGCGCGGTCGCAGGCTTCAATCAGGTCATGGTGACGCTCCAAGCACATCTGGACGACGGAGCGGGTCCGGCCAGGATGGTCGAGTTCGCGGCGCAAGAGTCCGGGTACCTGGCCGAACTCGAAGAAGAGCGGACCGTCGACGCGGAAGGTCGTATCGAGAACCTGCAAGAGCTTTCCGGTGTCGCCGCCGAGTTAGTGGCGCGGGAACCCGAAGCCGACCTCGAGGTGTTCCTCGAGCAGGTAAGCCTTATCGGTGAACAGGACGCCTACGAGGAGGAAGACTCAACCGTCACGCTCATGACGCTGCACATCGCGAAGGGCTTGGAGTTCCCGGTGGTGTTCATCGTGGGGATGGAGGACGGGATCTTCCCGCACTTCCGTTCGATGACGGATTCGGCGGCGTTGGAGGAAGAGCGGCGCCTGGCCTACGTCGGCATCACCCGCGCACGCGAGCGGCTCTACCTGAGCCACGCGTGGAGCCGCATGCTCTACGGCCAGAGTCAGTACAACCCGCCTTCCCGCTTCCTGAGCGAACTTCCCGAACATCTCCTGGACGCCCGTGAGGCCGAGGCTCAGCCGATCGGCCGCGGTGCCTACGGCCGCGCGGGTTCGGGCGCCGAACGCAGCGGCGTGTACGGAAGCGGTGGGGGTGGCAGCGCCTACCGAGTCACCGGACTCCCCGGACGGAGTGGATCGGTGGAGGTAACGCCAGGGGCCGGGTGGACTCCTCCGTCGCCCGGCGCGCCGCCCACGCGCGAACCGGCCGCAGTCAACCCCGGCGACACCGTCACGCACGAACGCTGGGGGGAGGGCGTGGTCCTCGCTGTCGAGGGGTTCGGCGACGACGCGAAGGCCACGGTGGTGTTCAAAGATGCGGGCGAGAAGAACCTGCTTCTTGCGTACGCACCGCTCACCAAAGTCGGCTAGTCCGAAGAGAGCCGGCTGAGCACGTTCTGGGTGATGCGTTCGATGGCGGGGTCTCGGCCTTCCAGTCCGTAGGTCCAATCGGTGCAGCCGGCGTTGAAGATCGTTCCGCCTCCCGGGGTCTGGAAGATGCCCACCACCGCATGGCCGTAGCTCGATCCCTCCAGGTGCTCGCGCCAGGAGTCGCCGTACATCGCCTGGGCGACGCTCTCGAGGTCGCCCGGCTCAAGGGCGTAGCGGGATGGTTGTTCGTCCTGGGACCATAGATGGGCCGGAGCGCTCGCCAAGACCTCCAGGGTCTCCGGCGCTCCGTCGCGGTGGGTCGGAACCGGGCGCCCGTTCACGAGCTGTAGTTCGCAGCCGTCAACCTCGTAGGCGCAGATGGTGTCCGTCTGCCCCAACGCATCGCCGTAGGAGAGGTCGGTCCCCTCGAACGCCCAGTGCTCCGGACGCCAAACGGTGAACCCGCCCGACGAGCGGGGCGCCCCTCGGCCGTACCGCGCGTAGCCGCCGCGGCTGAACGACAACCCGGTCGTCGCGAACTCGCTCCGGTTGATCCGCTGATCCACCCAGGCACTGGTAAGGAGACGTTCGTCGGAGGTCCCAAGCACGGGGTCGCTGTTGGCGCCGTACTTGTAGCCGACCATCGTTCGTCCCTCGT
>JAYVBZ010000128.1:0-2486 GCA_043750215.1 Actinomycetota bacterium | reverse complement strand
AACTCGATGGAAAGCGGCTCTCCGGGGAGGTCGTCACCCTCGTACTCCAGCAGGAAGGACTCAACGTGGAGCGGTTCGGATCCGAACGTGGGGTTCGTCCCCACGTCGATCGCTGCTCGATACCGGCGGCCGCCATGCTCAGCCACCCCTGCGTAGATCCCTTGACCGGGGAGGAGGAGACGCGGCCAGGTCCGCAAGTTCGCCGTTGGGTAGCCGAGGCCACGGCCTCGGCCGTGGCCGGTCACCACTTCCCCGTCCAGGATGAAACGGCTGCCGAGCGCCTGCCGGGGCCAGGTCAGATCTCCGGCCGACAACGCGATGCGGACCGACGTGGAGGACACGGTTCGGCCCTGTATCTCCAGGAGCTCCACGCCTTCCGCGGTCAAGCCGTGTGCGGCGCCAAGTGAGGGGAGGTTCTCCACATTCCCCAGGGCCTTGAACCCGAAGGTGAAGTTGGCCCCGACCACCGCGTGAGCCGCGTGGAGACCTCCGACCAGTACATCCGCGACGAAATCCTCTGCCGGCACCAGCGAGAAGTCACGGTCGAACGCGAGGACGACGAGCGTGTCGATGCCGGTCCGTTCGATCAGCTGTGCGCGACGCTCGACGGTAGTGAGGAGCCGGGGCTCTGAACCGGGAGTGAGGATCTCACGCGGATGTCGGTCGAACGTCACGGCGACGCTCGGGATGCCTCGCGTTCGTGCCTCCTCCACCGTTCGAGCGAACACCGCCTGATGCCCGCGATGCACCCCATCGAAGAAGCCGACCGTGACCACGCACGGCTGATCCGGAAGCGGGAGTTCACCGAGGCCACGGACGATCTGCATTGGCGGGAGCCTACCGAACGTCCGTGGTAGCGGCGGAGTCCCCAGGATGAGGGGGATCGTCCATCTCGGCCAGGATCATCTCGGGTTTCGCCTTGGCGAGGTCGTCTCGATAGATGCCGATCAAGCGGCCGTCCTGCCCGTAGACCCCATACGGCCCCTCGATGCCAGCCGGTCCCAGGATGCGCCCGTATCCAGCCGCGATGGCCTCCTCGGGCTCGAGTTGGAGCTTGGGGAGATGGGCAACGGCGGCTGCTATCGGGAGTGGCACTCCGGGCTCCCCGGGCGCAGCGGCTCCCGAAACAAGTAACGGCCCGATCGCGGTGCGCCGCAGCCGGGTCAGGTGGGCGCCACACCCCAGTGCGGCGCCCACATCGGCGGCCAGCACGCGGACGTAGGTGCCGCCCGAGCACACGATGACGAAGTCGATGCCAGGCAGTCCGTCCGCACTCGCCGCCACGTCGAAGCGATCGACGCGGACGGCGCGAGGGTCGGCGTGCAGGTGCTGCCCCTTGCGGGCAGCCTGGTAAAGCTTGCGGCCGCCGACCTTTACGGCCGAGTACGCGGGCGGCGTCTGCATCGACTCTCCGACCAGCGCTTGTGCCGCCTCGGCGACTGCCCCGATGGTCACGCCATCGGTCGAGGATCGTCGAACCTCCTCGCCTTCGGCGTCCAAGGTGTCCGTCTCGACGCCCAAGAGGAACGTGCCCTGGTAGGTCTTGGGGAGCTCGCCCAGGAACCGTAGGAGTCGGGTGGCACGACCGACACCGATGACCAGGAGTCCGGTTGCCATGGGGTCGAGGGTTCCCGCATGACCGACCTTCTTGGTCCCCAGCGCGCGACGCACCTGGGCAACGGCGTCGTGGGACGTGATGCCCGCCGGTTTGTCGATGAGCAGGAGCCCTTCGGGCAGAGCCGTGGTCACGGGGCGGCGAGCGCTTCAACCAGCAGGTCTATCGTTTCTGCCGGACCGACGGCGCTGGTATAGCCCGCAGCCAAACGATGGCCGCCGCCCCCGAAGCGCTGGGCGATGACACTGAGGTCGTGCGCACCCCTTGATCGCGCGCTCACCTTGAAGGCGCCGTCCGCCTGTTGCTTAACCAAGACGGCGACGTCGGCTTCACGATCGGTTCGGATCACGTCGATGAGATCGTCGGTCTCGTTCGGATGCACACCTGCCTCGCTGAGATCGGACTGCGTGAGGTAGGTCCACACCAGATCTGCCTCCGGGACGAACCGCAGGCGGGCAAGCGCCGCACTCACCACCGCCAGGTACTCGCGGCCGTTGTCCTCATACAGCGCCTGGACCAATCCAGCATGGTCAAACGGGTGCTCGCGGAGCGCCGCGCCGACACGCAGTGTCTCCGGGGTGGTGGCCTCGTACTGGAACCGGCCCGTGTCGGTGACCAGCCCCGCATACAGGCATTCGGCTGCGTCGTCGGTCAGCTCCGCCCCCATCACCGCCAGCAACCGGTACACCATCTCGCACGTGGACGATGCGTCGGGATCCACCAAGGAGATGGTTCCCATCCCATCGTTCGAACGGTGATGGTCGATCCAGATGAGCTCCCTGGCGGCCTTCGCTGGCGCCAAGAGCTGCTGGAGGCGATCTGAGGAGGCGCAATCACACGTGACCATCACGTCGGGTTCGGTCGGGAAGTC
>JAYVBZ010000127.1:0-3343 GCA_043750215.1 Actinomycetota bacterium | reverse complement strand
CTCCCGGAACTGCCCTATCTAGCCACGCGGGGAGCGGAAGCGTGGCCAGCTCCGACACTCCGATGAGCGGCCGCACGCCGATCGCCTGGCTGGAATCCGTGACGGTTCCCGACTTCGCCATCACTTGGGCGAACGTCTCCACCCCTTTGATCGAGGTTCCGGTCTGGTCACCGAAGTTCTGCACTCCGTCGTTCAACCCTGCAGAGACCACCGAGGCCTGCGCGCGCAGGGCTGCGTCGGTACTCCGTGACAACTCGGCCGCGAGGCGCCGGTAGAGGAACGTTCCCGCGGCGGCGAGCAGCACGGTCATGCAGAGCGCGAACACCAACGTGAGTCGCAGCCGGATCGGCATCCGCACGCCTACTCACCTTCCAGTCGGTAGCCCGCCCCGCGTACCGTTCTTATGGAGTTCGCACCGAAAGGACGGTCGACTTTCTCTCGGAGGTACTTCACGTAGACGTCGACAACGTTGGACCCGCCGTCGTAAGCGAAATCCCAAACGTGTTCGATCAATCGCATCCGCGTGAGTACCTCGCCCGGATGCCGGAGGAAGAACTCGAGGAGAGCGAACTCCTTGGCGGTGAGATCGATGGCGGTATCACCTCGCCTCACGACACGCGTGGACGGGTCCAGGGACAGGTCACCGACCTGGAGAACCGCAGGACGCTGCTCGGGGCCACGCCGCAGCAGGGCCCGCAGCCGCGCCGTCAACTCTGTGAAAGCGAACGGTTTGGTCAGGTAGTCGTCCGCGCCGACATCTAGCCCGCGGACACGATCGTGGACCGCGTCTAGCGCTGTCAGCATGAGGATGGGCGACCAGGTCCCGGCCTCCCGAAGCTTGCGGCAGACCTCGAACCCGTCTTCGCCCGGCAACATCACGTCAAGGATGATGGCGTCGGTGGGATATGCCGCGGCCATCGACAGGGCCTCACCCCCGTTGATCGCGATGTCGACGGCGTAGCCCTCTTCTTCCAGACCTCGCTTGATCAGCGACGCCGTCTTGACGGAGTCCTCGACGACAAGCACGCGCACACGGCACCTCCACCCGGCACCTTACGCCGGGCAGATGAGAGCCAGATGAGAACCGGTGCGATGCCTTACAACGGAAGGTGGCTGAGCACCATGATGCGGGGCTCTGTCATCTCCTCCATCGCGAACCGCAGACCCTCGCGGCCGAAGCCGGAATCCTTGCTGCCGCCGTAGGGCATCTGGTCGGCGCGGAAAGCGCTCACGTCGTTGATGATGACGCCACCCACCTCCAGCGTGCGATGAGCCAGGAACGCCCGATTGATGTCGTTCGTGAACACGCCCGCCTGCAGGCCGTACTTGGAGTTGTTGACCTCCGCCAGCGCATCTTCGAACGTCTCGTACGGGGTGATCGTGGCAACGGGCCCGAAGATCTCTTCGCAGCGAACCTTCATCTCGGGACGGGTCTGGCTCAGCAGCGTTGGGTAGTAGAGGGGGCCTTCGCCCTTGCCGCCGACCAGCACCTCGGCGCCTTGGCTCACCGCCTCCTGGACCCACGCCGAGATCCGGTCGACCTCGCCGCGGTTGATAACGGGGCCCACGTCCACGGTCGGGTCCATCGGGTCGCCGGTCTTCAGCGATTCGACCTGCTTGGTGAGTCGAACGGCGAAGTCATCGTAGACCTCGGACTGGACCAGGATGCGCTGCACGCTGATACAGCTCTGCCCGGCTTGGTAGTACGAACCGAAGGCCACCCGGGCGGCGGCCAGATCCAGGTCGGCGTCCTTGTGGACGATGACGCCGGCGTTGCCGCCGAGTTCAAGCGTGACCCGCTTCTTCGGATCCAGGCCCTTGAGGTACCAGCCGATGTCTGCCGAACCCGTGAAGCTGATCTTGCGGAACCGGTCGTCGCGAGCCATCCCATCCGCCACACTTGACCTCACCGGCAGGACCTGGAACATCCCCTTCGGCAGGTCGGTCTCGGCGAAGTACTCGGCGAGCACGAGCGAACCGATGGGCGTGGCGCTCGCCGGCTTGACCACGATGGGGGCTCCGACCGCGAGCGACGGTGCCACCTTGTGCGCTACGAGGTTCAGCGGGAAGTTGAACGGCGTGATACCCAGCACGGGTCCGTAGGGGAACCGTCGAAGGATCCCCATCCGCCCCGCGAAGGCTGCCTCGGTGTCCAGGCGTCCGGCCTCGTCGGTGCCGTGGCGCAGGACCTCGGAAGCCCAGCGGAACGTGGACGATGCCCTCGTGGCCTCGACAGTGGCCCACTTGAGCGGCTTGCCGCCCTCGGCCGCGATGAGCTTCGCGTTCTTCTCGATGTCCTCGGCGAGGCGCTTCGAGATGTGGTCGAGCGCCTCGGAACGAACGTGAACCGGCAGGTGCTGGCTCGTCTTGAAGGTCTCCGCGGCGAGTGCTGTGGCCTCCTCGACGTCGGCCGCCGTGGGCACACCGATCTCGGCGACGAGACTGTCGTCGTAGGGGCTCTTCACCTCGAAGGTACCGTCACCGGTGCGCCACTGGCCGTTGACCAGGAAGGGGCGAGTTTCAGTCATGTCGGAGGTACACCACCCTTCATCGCGGCGGAACGCCGTGTGCGATCCGCGGTCGTGTTCGTGTATCGCTGGTCAGTCGAGCGAGATCATCACGTGCTTGATGTTCGTGTAGTCCTCCAGGGAGTAGACGCTCATGTCCTTCCCGTGGCCGGACTGCTTGTAGCCACCGTGGGGCATCTCGGGAGTGAGCGGGATGTGCGTGTTCACCCACACACAGCCGAACTGCAATCGGCGAGCCATCCGCATCGCGCGGCCCACGTCTCTGGTCCACACGCTGGAGGCGAGGCCGTAGTCGGTTCCATTGGCCCACACCAGCGCTTGATCCTCGTCCTTGAACCGCTGAACGGTGACCACAGGGCCGAAGACTTCCTTCTGGATGATCTCCGAGTCCTGCGCGGGGTTCGCGACCACGGTGGGCTTGTAGTAGAAGCCGTCTCGGTCGATGACTTCGCCGCCGGTGAGGACTTCCGCACCGGCTTCCTTCGCTCGATCGACGAACCCGATGACGCGGTCCTGCTGCTCCTTGCTGACCACCGAACCGACGGCCACGTCGGCCTCGAACGGCCCCCCAACATTGATCGCCTCGACGGCCGGAACCAGGTCCGCGAGCAGGTTGTCGTAGATCTTGTCGCTGACCAACACGCGGCAGGCGGCGGTGCAGTCCTGGCCGGCATTGAAGTAACCGGCGATGCTGATCCACTCGACCGCGGCCGCAAGATCGGCGTCGTCCATGATGATGACCGGCGCTTTGCCGCCCAGCTCCAGGTGCATCCGCTTCATGGTGTCGGCGGCGTTCTTCGCGATGAGCTTGCCGG
>JAYVBZ010000126.1:0-8061 GCA_043750215.1 Actinomycetota bacterium | reverse complement strand
CCGTCTGCGCGCCGTCCCGTTCGCCGGGACGATGCGGTCTACCCGGCAGCATCGGGCGGGCCGCCCAACTGCCTGCTCGACCTTGCTCCGGGTGGGGGTTGCCGAGCCGTGCCGGTCACCCGGCGCGCTGGTGGGCTCTTACCCCACCGTTTCACCCTTACCGCCGCGGCGAGCCGCGGCGGCGGTCTGCTCTCTGTTGCCCTGTCCGCGAGGTCGCCCCCGCCTGGCTTTCGCCAGCACCCTGCCCTATGGAGTCCGGACTTTCCTCGAACGGTTCCCCGCCCGCGGCCGCCCGGCCGGCTCCTCCGTGCTCGAGGATAGCCGCTGCCTCAATACCCGCGCTCTTGGAGCATCCGGTCGACGCCTTCGTTCGCCAGCCGGTCGGGCTCCGTATTGCGCTCCCTGCGTACGTGCTCATAGGAGATCCGGTCGAACTTCGCCGCCAACGACAACACTTCACGGTGCAGTGGCACGATGTGTGCGGTCCTGACTCGGTAGCGGCCCGTGAGTTGGTTGATCAGCAGCTGAGAGTCCGAACGCAGGAGTACGTCGGTGCCCCCAAGCTTCAGCGCACGCTTCAGTCCCTCGATGGCAGCGGTGTATTCCGCGACGTTGTTCGTGGTTTCTCCGAGGCCTTCAGCGATCTCGGCCAGCACGGCGCCCTCATCGTCGGTGATCTGCACGCCGATGCCTGCGGGTCCCGGGTTGCCGCGGGATGCCCCATCGCAGGAGACGATCACGGGATCAAGATG
Organism: Actinomycetota bacterium; assembly: GCA_043750215.1. Lineage (GTDB taxonomy): Bacteria > Actinomycetota > UBA4738 > UBA4738 > HRBIN12 > JANXVR01. The sequence goes on along the minus strand of JAYVBZ010000126.1, from coordinate 7,309 downwards.
CGCCGGCAGTACTCGCACCGGGGCACGTCGCTGGTCTTCTTCAACTTGTCCAGTTCGACCGAGGAGAGTTGCTCGTGACAACCTTGGCAGATGCCGTCGGTGAGGGCTGCTGCTGCTACGCCCTTCTTCTGCGGGCGCAACTCCTCGTACAGCTCCAGGAGTTCGGCCGGGATGTCCGGTAGGATCTGCGACCGTTCCGCTTCGAGCCGTTCGAGCTCGGCCCGGATGGTCGAGAGCTCATCCCGGCTGCTGCTAGCAACGTCGTCGACCTTCTCGCGTTCGGCGGCTCCGTGGGCCTGAGCCGCCGAGGCCTCTGATTCCAGCGCCTCGCGCTGCTCCATGAGGGCCAGCAGTTCATCCTCGCGGTCCAAACGCCGCTTCTTCAGGCTCTCGATCTCGTGCTGGAGGGCTTCCATCTCCTTCACGTTGACCACGCTACCGTCGTAGAGCCGCTTCTCTTCCGCCGCCAACTTCTGGCCGATGGTGTCGATCTCATGCTCGAACCGCGACGCATCCCGGTTCATCTCGTCGATACGCAGACGCAGCTCACCGAACACTGCCTCAGCGGAGTCGGCGGTCGTGCGGGCAGCCGTGAGGGCCTCTCCGGATTCCAAGAGCCGGCGCCGTGCACCCGATCGGTCAGCAGACGAGTCGACCGCCTGCAGTGCGAGCAACCTGCGGGTGACCGTCATGCCCGGCAGCCTAGCGGAAGTCAGGCCGACCTCCCGATCGAAGGCGCCGGGTCGAACCTAGGGAAACTTCACCGATGAGAACGCGTGATCGGTCGCTAGCCCCAGGGCCGCCACGCTGACGATGACGACAGCCGCTATGAAGGCGACCATGAGCGCGTACTCAACGGCCGTGGCTCCCCGTTCGTCGCCGATCCGTTCGTGGAACCGGGCCGTCGACAGGTGCAGACGTACGTACCACCTCCGCATGTGGATCCCCCTCGCTGGCCCGCCCGCGCCACCCCGCGACGCTGTGCGCGAAGCCTGTGACATACATCGGCCGCAGGAGGACCAGAACTTGAGTAGCCTGTCGTGTCATGCGGACAGAAGCAGCTGGTCGAGTAGCACTCATCACCGGCGCCGGCAGCCCAACGGGCATCGGGTTCGCCTGCGCCCAGATCTTGGCGAGAGAGGGCGCGTCGGTAGCGGTCTGCTCGACCACCGACCGGATCCAGGAACGCGTGACCGAACTCTCAACCGACGGCGTTCGGGCCGCCGGCTTCGTAGCAGACCTCACCGATCGAAGCCAAACCCGGGCTCTTGTCGCCGACATCCTGGAACGCCTCGGGCAGGTCGACATCTTGGTGAACAATGCGGGCATGGTCACGGTAGGCGAACCCGAGCAGGATGACCGCGAGTTCGCCGAGATGGACGACTCCGACTGGGATCGCTCCATCGCCATGAATCTCACCACGGCGTACAACGTCACGCGAGCGATCTTCCCCGGCATGCTCGAACGCGGATGGGGCCGCGTGGTCATGGTGAGCAGCGTGACCGGCCCGCTCGTCACAACGACGGCCTCGGCGGCGTACAGCGCCGCGAAAGCCGGGATGGACGGACTCATGCGCGCCCTTGCCATCGAAGGTGGTCCCCGCGGCGTCCTGGTGAACTCGGTCGCGCCGGGGTGGATCGCTTCCGGCTCGCAACGTCCTGAAGAGGCCGTCGCGGGTGAGCACACTCCATTGGGACGCTCAGGCACGCCGCTTGAGATCGCCGAGGTCGTTGCGTTCCTTGCCACGGATCGCGCGAGCTATCTCACCGGCCAATCTCTGGCGGTCGATGGGGGAAACACGATCCAGGAGATCAAAGGCTCCTGAACACCGGCGCCACCGGCCCGGGTGGGCGTCGGGGGTATCCTCGCCCGACCATGTGGCAACTGATCCGCAAACCCCGATGGATCTTCCTGTTGGTCTTGGCGGCCGGGCTTGGCTCGCTGTTCATCCGACTGGGGTTCTGGCAGTGGCACAAGTACCACGCCCGTATCGACCAGAACGCCGCAACGCTTGCCGGTCAGAACACAGCTCCCGAGCCCATCGAAACGCTGCTCCCCCCGGGTTCCGCCGACAACGGTGCGGCGGCCTTCCGGCGAGTGACCATGACCGGCACCTACGACATCGCCCACGACCTCGTGGTGTACGGGCGAACCCGGGACGCGCAACCCGGCAACGAGGTGGTGACGCCCTTCGTGCTCTCTGATGGGCGCGTGGTCATCATCAACCGCGGATGGATCCCGTTCCAGGCCGGCGAGCCGGATCTGGCCACCTCGAGCCCGCCCAGGGGGTCGGTGCACATCGTCGGTGTGCTAGAGCCTCCGGAGACGACCGGGACCCCGCTGCCGCCCGACGGGGTGACCCAGGTGGCGTTCATCGACCTCGGCGAGCTCTCGTCCTGGATCGGCCAACCCGTCCTCCCCTATTGGGTGCATCTACAGGCACAGGCCCCGCCGCAGGCAGCCTTCCCGAAGACCGTGACGCTCCCACCACTTGAGGGAGGCCCGTACTTCAGCTACGCCCTCCAATGGTGGTTCTTCGCCTTGGTCGCGTTCTTCGGCTATCCATTCCTGCTGCATCGAGAGATCCGGGATCGTCGGAAAGAAGTGCTCCCGACAAGCGCCGAACCGGCGACGGGAATGGCGACCGACGCAGAGCGGTTCCAGCCAGGGACGAAAGAAGGAGGCTAACCGTGCCCGCCTTGACGCCCGAGGACCTGACCACGTTGCCTCGCCTCGCCGCGCCTTCGGACTCCCAGGAGCGCGAAGTGCTCGATGTCGTCGATGGTCCTACCGCCCTCGAGGGCGAGGGATTCCAGGTTCGGCGCCCCACGGCGGCTCTCGACCTGAGCCTGGTCGACCCGTTCCTGATGCTCGATCACATGGGTGCGGTGGAGTACGCCCCCGGCGAGGCCAAGGGGGCGCCCGATCATCCCCACCGGGGGTTCGAAACCGTTACGTACATGATCGACGGCAAGATGCGACACCGCGACTCCAACGGCGGCGGCGGCGTCATCACCGACGGGGCAACCCAATGGATGACTGCAGGTTCAGGGATCGTCCACAGTGAGATGCCTACCGAAGATCTCTTGGACTTGGGCGGTCTGTTCCATGGGATTCAGCTCTGGGTGAATCTCCCCGCCACGCAGAAGTGGTCGACACCCAGGTATCAGGGGATCAACGCGAACGCGGCGACGCTCTTGGCTTCGGAGGACGCAGGCGCGGTGATTCGGCTCGTTGCCGGAGACCTAGGGGGATTCCGCGGACCCGGGGATACGCATACTCCGATCACGTATTCCCATGCATCGCTCGCCCCAGGTGCGGAGCTCCTGGCCCCCTGGCGCCCGGACTTCAACGCGCTGGTCTACGTGCTGGCAGGACGCGGCACCGTGGGGGCCGACGCACGACCGATCCGAGAGGGACAGATGGCGGTGTTCGGTCCCGGGGAGTCGATCCGACTTCGCGCCGACACCGAACAGGACTCGAACGTTCCCGGCGTGGAAGCACTCCTGCTGGGCGGCCTGCCGATCCGCGAGGAGATCGCCTGGTACGGACCGTTCGTCATGAATACGAAGGCGGAGATCCTCCAGGCCATCGAGGACTATCAGGCGGGCCGGATGGGATCGATCCCTGCGGAGACCGCAGACCCGGTGGCCGATGCTGAGCCCGGCCTCCCCACGGATCTCTAGCCCGGCGCCCGAGGCGCGTTCACTAGCGACTCGGCTGCATACTCGAAGTACTCAACCAAGGCCGTTCGGACGGTTGGCTCCGGGTCCATGGCATCGACGGCCTGGCGCATGTGCCCTAGCCACCGGTCGCGAGCAGTCTCGTCGATCGGGAACGGCGCGTGGCGCACCCGCAGGCGTGGGTGGCCCCGTTCCTCTTGGTAAGCCGAGGGTCCGCCCCAATACTGGCCCAAGAACAGCGCGAGGTGCCTCTGAGAACCGCCGAGGGCCTCCGGGTACATCGGACGCAGAACGGGATCCGCCGCGACTCCTTCGTAGAAACGCTCAACCAGCCGATCGAAGAACGGCTGGCCACCAACGGCCTCGAAGAGCATCAACGGGTCCCCCACGAGGCAGGATGCTAGCCGTATCGCGCGCCGGGACGCCCCAGACCTGCTAGCGTTATCCCCCGAGGGCACCTATCGCGGTTCGCTTCGAGCAGTCCCTCACTCCCGGCAGCGTCACGCCGGGCGCCTGAAGGGCGAGCACCAAGGCCCTGACGGCGAGGAAAGGAGGGATCGCCAGTGGCAACCGGAACCGTGAAATGGTTCAGCTCCGAGAAGGGGTTCGGATTCATCACCCCCGAGGATGGCAGCGCCGATGTGTTCGTGCACTTCAGCGCGATCGCCGGTGATGGGTATCGCAACCTTGACGAGGGTCAGCGCGTCGAATACGACGTGACCCAGGGGCAGAAGGGCCCGCAGGCCGCCAACGTACGGGCTGCATAAGACCCTGTAACGAATGAGGAAAAGGTCCGGCGCGATCGGCGCCGGACCTTTCTTCATATGATCGGCGGGCACTCAGACAGGGAGTTGACGGCGATGAAGTTCGCCCCGGGTTCTTTGGCGGTATCGGTACTGATGGCAGCGACAGCGACGGCCATGACCACGACCGCGGCGCGCCCGGACCAGGCATCCGCCCGCACCCCGGCTTCAAGGTTCTCCGTGGCCAACCCAGGAACGCCGGGGCCGCTCACGTCTCTGCAGCGGCGAGCCCTGCGCGGCGCGCTCCCCTCGGACCCCGTGGCCTTGCGCGCGCTCAAGACCGCGGCGACCGCGAGGGTGCCGGCAGGCGCGAAGTCCTCGCGGGTTCCTCAGCCTGCACACTCCCCGCTCCCCACCATGCGAGCCTCATGGCCGGGCATCGCCGCCGACGGAACGTCGAGCCCCTCAGACTCCACAGGCGCGATCGGCCCCAGCAGCTACATCGAGAACGTGAACTCGATCGTCAGTATCTACGACCGTGCGGGCTCACCGCTCGCTACCTCCGCGCTGGACACCTGGTGGGGCGAGAACGGCGCCCAGGCGTTCGACCCACAGGTCATGTGGGACCCGACCACCAGCCGTTTCTACTACACCGGCGACGTCATCTTCGGCGCCTCTGACAACCGACTAGCATTCGGATTCAGCACCACCTCCGATCCTGCGGGACTCACGGCGGCGGATTGGTGCCAGTACGACATCACGTACGGATCACTCTTCCCCGACTATCCCAAGTTGGGCGACTCACGCGACTTCGCGCTCATCGGCGTGAATGTATTCGGGAGCTCGTTCGTGGGGTCGGACATCATCGCACTGAGTAAGCCCGGGACGGGCTCGACCTGTCCCGCGGCCAGCACCTTCGCGTTCGGCGTCGATGGACCCCTTTCCGTGAACGGGGCCATCCAGTTCACGCCGGTCCCCGCTAATGAGATCGACACCAAGGGCACCGGGTACGTGATCACTCGGTCCGGCAGGTTACCCAGTACGAGCATCGGCGTCTTCTCCGTGACGAAGGCGCCGAACGGATCACCGATCATCGCTACAGCCGGCACATCGGTGACGGTGCCTAGCTATACGGCTCCTGCGAACGCCCCGCAGTCCGGGACGTCGGCCGTTCTCGACACGTCCGATGCTCGCTTCCCTCAAGCGGTGGCGGCGGTCGATCCGATCCACGGGGGCAAGCTCCGTGTGTGGACCCAGCACGCGGTGGCGGGCGGGGCGGGGTCGATCCAACGCTGGTACGAGATACGGCCCAGGGCGGCGACACTGGTGCAGCGCGGAACCGTGAAGAGCGCCTCGCTGTTCGTATTCGACGGAGCCATCAGCCCGGACCGCGTGGTGAACAGCAGCGCAGAGGCCTTCGGGGAGAACATGGTGATGTCCTTCGTGACATCGAGTTCCGTGACGTTCCCGACCATCCAGATGATCTCCAAACGAGCCGGTCTGAGGTCGTCCTCGATGGTCTCCGTACGAACGTCGCCCGGCCCCGACACGGACTTCACGTGCTGGACGCCCCCGTGCCGGTGGGGCGACTACTCTGCCGCCAACCCTGACCCCGCGGCGAGCACCACGGGCAAGACCGGGGTGGTCTGGCTCACGAGCATGTGGACGCTCCCCGGTTCAACAGCAACCACGTCGTGGCAGACCTGGAACTGGTCGGCTAAGCCGTAGCCCGGCGCGGACCTGGTGGGCCGTATCGGAAGGACCGCAAGGCTCTAGCGTCCTTTGAAATCGGGAGATCTTGAGGCAAGGAAGGCACCCATGCCCTCCTTCTGGTCCTCCGTCCCGAACAGCTGACACACCAGATCGCGTTCCAGATCCAGTCCGTCGGACGGTGACCACCCGATGCCCGCGTCGATGGCCGCCTTGGCGGCGCCGATCGCCGCGATAGGACCCTTGGCGTAGTTCGCTGCCGCCTCGACCGCGGCTGTATACACCTGATCGGACCGGAAGAGCTTGTCCACCAGGCCAAGCGCGAGGGCCTCCCGAGCCTTGACCTTGCGACCCGAGTAGATGAGATCCTTCGCCGCCGATCTACCGATCAAGCGGGGAAGCCGCTGGGTTGCGCCCGCTCCAGGCATGATCCCGAACCGGATCTCGGGCTGGCCAAGAACGGCGGATTCAGATGCGAACCGGAAGTCGGCGGCCAACACGATCTCACACCCCCCGCCCAGACACAGCCCGTTGATCGCCGCGATGACAACCTTGGGTACGGCCCCGAGCGTCACAAGAGCATCCCCGAGCGCAGAGATCACAGGACGAACCGTTTCCTCCGAGCGGTTCAACATGAGTTCGACATCACCACCGACAGAGAAGACGCGCTCTCCTCCCCAGATCACGACGGCGCGGACGTCATCCCGGCGCGACGCCTCGAGCGCCGCCTGGTGGAGCTCAGATGCGAAGACGACGTCGATGGTGTTGCGGGGGGGGCGATCCATCCGGATGGTTCCTACGCCCTCGGAGACTTCCAGCCCAACGAACTCAGACACGGTGGCTCCTGTGTTAGGCGATGGGCTATCCCCCAAGGCTCGCCTCAACCGTACTAGACGCCCGGCATCATGCTGGAGCTAATGACCACTCCGAGCTGGTCACAGGGGCAACGAGAGTTCGAACCGAGATCCCGACGGCGGCGTGCTCAGCGCGCTGATATCCCCGCCTATCGCTTCGACGATCCGCTTGGCCAGCGCCAGCCCCAGTCCCGCTCCCCCGCCACTTCGCGCCGGATCACCGCGGAAGAAGGGTTCGAACACGTGGGGAAGATCCTCCGGCCGGATGCCCTCCCCGTTGTCTTGGACAGCGAGCGCCAGGCGTCCATCCTGCTCGCGC
>JAYVBZ010000125.1:0-2157 GCA_043750215.1 Actinomycetota bacterium | reverse complement strand
TCCCAAATACTGGGATGTGATACCACTATATGGGAATGAGTCTAGCACGCCTGGATCGAGCTTCCCCCGGCAGCGATGGCACGGGCGTCGGCGTGCTGGACCGCGTCGTCACCATCCTCGACGCGGTCGAACACGGCGCCCATACCTTCACCGAAGTCATGGAGGCGACCGGCTTCAGCCGTTCGACCACCCACCGCTTGCTCCAGGCCCTGGAGGCCTACGACCTCCTTGGCGTCACGGGGTCCCGCGGCTACCACCTGGGTTCGCGACTCCTGCGCCTTGCCGCCACTGCCATGCGGGAACTCCCCCTGCGCGACCTGGCCCATCCCGCGCTCGAGGACCTCTCTCGCGTCACCGGGGAATCGGCGCAGCTCTACGTTCGGTCGTTGAACTCACGCGTCTGCATCGACACCGCCGAATCCTCAAACGAACTCAGAACCATCGTCCCCGTCGGCGCGGAGCTCCCATTGACGAAGGGATCGGCAGCGAAGATGTTCCTCGCCTGGGCGCTCCCCGCCGATCGGTCGCGCCTTACGCAAGGCCTCGAGGCTCATGACCGTGACCGGCTCCTCCAACAGGCGGCAACCGCGAAACGCAGAGGATGGTCGGATAGCTCGGGCGAACGAGAAACCGGTGTGGCCTCCGTGAGCGCACCGATCCTGGACCCCTACGACGCGCTCCTCGCGGTCGTATCGGTGTCCGGCCCCGCCACGCGCCTCGGCCGCATCGCTGCCAAGCGCTACGCGGCCGCCGTCATGCAGGCCGCCCGCGAGATCGAGTCAGCCCTGGGGTTCCCCGTCCGGTAGAGGCGGATCCGCCAACGGTGGCATCGGCGGAGTCGGCGCGGTGGACCCTCTCAGGAGGACCGCCCCGACGGCGATGGCAACCAGGCCCACCACCAGTCCTCCGATCGAACCCGCGGTCGACGTTTTGATCACGGCAGCCGACCCCACCGCGCTGCCGAAGATCAGTCCTGCGATACCGATGCCAACTACCGCACGATCATCGATCCCTTCGCCGACGGCGACGATCGCGGCGGACGCCGCGGCCATGACAAAGAAGCCCGAGGTGACGTCGCCCCCCGACGCCGAGAGGAAGAGGGGGCCGACGACGACCGCCAGAGAGCCGAGCACCGATCCCGTTCGGCGTGGCGTGAGGAGCCCTTTGAGGGCAAGGATGATCCACGCAACGCCAAGGGCGGTGATCGCGAACGCCATCAGGTCGAAGCTCGGCGGCGTATACGTGAAGCTGTTCGCCTGCGGGACGGTGACTCCCTCGACGAGCAACAGCACGCTGCTGAACAACACGATCTGTTGCAGCGACGAACGATGCCGGAGCCACAAGAACCCACCGAGGGCAACGCCCACGAAGCCGGTGGCGATGATCGCGGACTGGCCGTACACCGAGAACTGGTTCGAGATGAGGAGCTGCACCGTCTGGATCAAGGCCGAATGCCCCAGCGCCCAGAACACCGCGCGGATGCGGCGACGCCGAGGATCATCCGCATCGCCGACAATCTGACCAACCACCAGCAGAGCGACCCCGATCACTCCCAGGAGGATCGTCTTGCCGATCTGGCTGTTCTGCGCGAGCGAGGTCACCGCCCCAACCAGCGCGAGCGCTCCCCCGGCGTAGGCGAGAAGCTCGCCGAGAAGCGCCCGTCCCGGCATCGTGAACGAAGAACCAGCCTCAGCGCTCATCTTTCCCGCCCCTCCCGAAGGTTGTCCCGGGAATCATCCACCACCGATGAGCCCGTAGAAAGAACCGGACGAACTACCAGGCGTAGGCTTCGGGGGCGGCGCCACCAGGCCCGGGAAAGATCGCGTCTAGCCGCGCTAGCACCTCGGGATCGAGCTTGACCTCCAGCGCGCGAAGCGAGCCTTCCAACTGGTCGACCGTTCTCGGGCCGATGATGGGGGCCGTCACCGCGGGCTGCGCCAAGAGCCAGGCCAACGCGACATCTGATGGACGTTCGCCCATCTGTTCGCAGAGGTCTTCCCACTCTTGCAACTGATCGCGGCGGCCCTCGACCTCGCCCAGCATGTACTGCTGCGAGCGCCGACCCTCTTCCATCTTGTGCAGGGCGCCTGCCAGCAGCCCTCCGGCAAGGGGGCTCCACGGGATGAGGCCCATCCCATACTCCTGCACCGCGGGGAT
>JAYVBZ010000124.1:0-9742 GCA_043750215.1 Actinomycetota bacterium | reverse complement strand
CATGCTGATCGGGATGTCGTTCGCGACCCGTTGGACCGTGTTGAAGCCGGCTCCGGTCTCGAGTTCCCTTGGCACGACCTGGATGCCGATCTTCGCAAGGTCCTGCACGACGAACGGTTCCATCGTCGTCCAGGGCGCGATGTTCTGGTTGACCATGACCAGGTTCTTACAGACAGAGGCGTCGCACTTCCCGTCCTTGTTCGTGTCGTAGGCGGAGAGTTTCATCTCGGCCATCGCCTGGGTCAGGCTGCCGGCGTTCCCCGGCGTGGCATAGGGGTCATAGCCCGTCGTGGCTTGTCCCTGCAGCACATACGGCGGGACGATCTCGGTGGCGATGTCGCCGCTGATCGGACCGCTCCACGACGTCTGCAAGGCGGCTTTGTCGATGATGTAGCTCACGGCCTTCCGCACGTGGATATCGTCGAACGGCGGGTGCGTCATGTTCATCGTGATGAACTGGACATTGCCGTTCCCGAAGGCGTGCAAGTTGTCCTTGAGCTTCGGATCCGACAGATACTGCTGCAGAACCGTCGCGGGAGGCAGGTCGTACCAGGACGCATCCAGCGAGCCCGTCTGCACCTTCTGGAAGATGTCCGCGATAGAACTATCGACGGTAATCTGGATCGCGTCCACGTAGGCCTTGCGTCCGGAGTCGGCGTCGGTGGAAGGGTCATAGCTCGGGTTGCGAACCAGCGTCATGGAGCGAGCGGGGTCGAATCCGCTCATCGGCGTAACAGCCGCACACGAGGACGCATCCACGTTCTGCGAACCGGCGATCATATACGGGCCGGACGCGACCAGGTCCCGACCGTAGCCACCGGCGCTCTTGAAGCAGCCGGCGATCTCGGCGGGCATCGGCGCGGTCGCGGGGAGCGTCAGCCGGTAGAGGAAATCGCCCGTCGCGTGCGTGAGGTGGAAGACGATCGTGCTCGGATCCGGCGTCGTGATCCCCGAGATGGGTGTCGGGTTCGGAGCGGAACCGGTCATGCCCTTGATGACCCCGAAGAAGTAGAAGCCGTACTCAGCGATCAGGGACTTCGTATCCAGCCTCTGGAATGCGTACGCGATGTCGGTCGAAGTGATAGCGCGGTTGAGCGGCGGGCCGAACTTGATGCCCGTCTTCAGGTGGAACGTGTAGGTGAGCCCGTCGGACGAGGGCGTCGGGATCTCAGTAGCAAGGTCGGGCACGAGCTGGGTCCCGGCGGTTCCGGGAACGAACTTGAACGTCACAAGCGTTCGCTGGAGTGCATCCAGGAGGCCCCACCCCGGGATCCCGTACTCCCCGGTCGGGTCCAGGCCGTCCGTGTTGCCGAATGTGGTCACGCCGACACGATAGACACCGCCCTTCGTGATCTGGGCCGAGGACCCTGAAGGGGTGTTCGTCGATGTGGAGGATGAGCTGGTGCACGAGGCGAGAACGATCGTTGTCGCGATGCCGAGTATCAAGGTCCGTGCACCAATCGACCTTCGGGTCATCGGTCCTCCTCGGGCCGCGGCCCTGTTGGTTGCAAGGGGTGTATCGCGTCCGGGGTTGGCCGTCAACTCGCGGTCATGCCGGTCCGGCGCCGAGTGGCAGTCCAGGGTTTGGCTGCATCCCTTGATGGCGTGGTACTTCGCTACCGTCTCGTCTCGCACTTGCGCGGTCTCGAACACCGTCCGCATCGTACGCACCATCATCCCCATGAAGTCATCGAACGTGACGGTCGCGCGGAACGGCCGGTCGTGTAGGCGAGGCGGTCGGGCGCCGCCACTTCTTTATAGACGTAGCCGTTGGGGTAGTCCACGCCGTCGGGGCCATGCATCATGAACGCCACACTCCGCCCTGTCGAACGTCCATCTCGTGGATCGTGAACGCGAACTCCGTGGGGCCCCACTTCACCGATCCGCCCTCGCTGCACGGGGAAAGTCACGACGAACAGCGCCAGGAGGGCGGTGGCAGCGGACGCAAGCGGGCTCAGATCGCGTCCGCTTCCGGAGCGAAGGAACCCGACTGCGATACCCAAGAAGCTCGCGAACAGCACGAAGTTGGTGAAGAACCGTAGTCGGCCTCTCGCACGCTCTTCGGTCCTCTATTGTGTTCCCCAGCCTTAGCCACAGAGGGAAGCAGCTATGAAGCGTATCCGCACCGCAATCACCACCGCGATGTGCGTCGGCATCCTCGCGACCGTGCTCCCACCGGCAGCACTGTCTGTCCCGGCACTATCCGCGCACGCCGCCTTACGGACGGCGCACCCTCCGGTCGTGCTGATCGTCATGGAGAACCACGAGTACGGCTCGATCGTCGGCTCGTCTTCCGCGCCCTACCTCAACCAGAAGTTCTTGCCCCGCGGCACCCTGTTCACGAACTACTACGCGCTACACCACCCCTCGCTCCCCAACTACTTGGCCATGACGTCGGGAACCACCAGCGGGTGCCTCAGCGACACCTGTCCGACCAAGACCTACAAGACGAACAACATCTTCCACCAGCTCTGGGCCACGGGGATCGGGTGGGTCGCGTGGCAGGAGTCCATGCCGACGCCGTGCGCCGTCAACAGCTCGGGCTCCTACGCCGTGAAGCACAACCCAGCCGTCTATTACGCGAACCTGTTCCCGAAGATCTGCCGACGCCACGACCTCCCCTACCCCTCCCAACAGCCCAGGCAACTGCAGCCCTTCACGTACGTGACGCCGAACCTCTGCCATGACATGCATGACTGCTCGATAGCGACCGGAGACCACTGGCTCCGAGATCACGTACGCTCGCTCCTTCGGGCAGGGGCAATCGTCATCATCACGTCCGACGAGGGCTCGACCAGCGTGGGTGGCGGCGGTCATGTCATGACGGCGATCGTCGGCCCCGGTGTGTCGGCAGGTACACGGGATGGCCGCCGGTTCACGCACCACGGGCTGCTTGCCGGGCTGGAGCGCTGGTTCGGCGTCAAGCGGCTTCACGGAGCCGCGACCGCGCGAGCGCTCCCCATATAGTTCCCGATCATCGGGTCCGCGAACCAGCTACGCCTGCGGGGAGCCAAGCACGCGCCAGTCGTAAGGACTGGTGAAGCTGGTGAGCATGCGCATGTAGTTGCCCCGCGCGAACGCTTCCGGGTCGGCACTCGAGCCTTGGCTCACACTTCCCCGCGCCTGTGCAACCGAGCTGTAGTCGTGCTCTCGGAGCCACGTGTCGACCCCTTCCACGACCGCGCCCAGGTGTTCAGGGCCATGTTGATAGAGGGCCGACGCCATCATGGTGACATCTGCTCCCACCAACAGCAGCTTCAGCACGTCTTCGGCGGTGTGCACGCCGGTTGTTGCCGCCAGCGAGGCCTGCACGTGATCACGCAGCACGGCGATCCAGCGCAGCGGCAACCGCATTTCCTCCGAGGTAGACAGGTGCAGTGTCGGATCGACGGCCAACGTCTCCAGGTCGATGTCTGGTTGCAGGAACCGGTTGAACAACACCAGTCCGTCCGCTCCGGCTTCCACCAACCGCACCGCGATGTTCGGGATCGAGGAGAAGAACGGACCGATCTTCACGGCGAGCGGGATGGTGACGGCCTCGCGTACCGCCGCCACCAGGTCCAGATAGCGCTGCTCCACCCCCGCGCCGTCCGTGCGCGGATCGGTGGCTATCAGGAAGACGTTCAGTTCGAGCGCATCGGCGCCAGCCTCCTGCATCCGCGTGGCGTAGCGAACCCACCCTCCTTGGGTCGTGCCGTTCAGACTCGCGATCACGGGGATCTCCAACTCCTGCTTGAGCAGCGAGAGGTGCGAAAGATAGGCGTCCGCGCCCACGTTGTAGTCCTCGAGTTCGGGGAAGTAGCTCAGTGCCTCGCCGACAGACTCCGCACCGGTCTGCATCACGCGAACCAGCTCCACCTGGTCGTGTTCGATCTGCTCCTCGAACAGGGATGCCACCACCAACGCGGCTGCGCCCGCATCCTGAAGCCGTTTGCAGGTATCGGCGCGCGAAGAGAGCGTCGAGGCCGACACCACGATGGGGTTCGCCAAGCTCAACCCCAGGTAGTCCGTTCGCAGGTCCACCATCAGGTGCCTCCGTTCTAGTGATCGTCCACTTCGGTCACGGCCAGGTCGCCGTGCTCCACGCCAGCGAGTTGTTCGTACAGGTGCCGGCGTTCGTTCACGTCGTTTTGGGCTTGGGCCAGGAGCCGCTCCGAAACCTGAGGCCGGGCACGGGCCAGCATCGCGAACCGCGCTTCCGTCAACGCGAAGTCCTTCAAGGGGATGCTGGGCGCTTTGGAGTCAAGGTGCAAGGCGTTCGTGCCCGCGGCCGGCGCCCGAGGGTCATAACGGTAGAGAGGCCAGTAGCCGGACTTCACCGCGATGCCCTGGTGGCTCATGGATGTCGACATGTCGATCCCGTGCGCGATACAGGTGGAGTAGGCGATGATCAGCGACACTCCCGGGTAGGACTCCGCCTCCGCGAATGCCTTGACCGTTTGCGCGTTGTCCGCGCCCATCGCGATCTGCGCCACGTAGACGTTGCCGTAAGAGGCGGCCAACATGCCCAGATCCTTCTTGCCGGTGGTCTTGCCCATCGCAGCGAACTTGGCCACCGCACCGCGAGGGGTGGCCTTCGATGCCTGCCCGCCGGTGTTCGAATACACCTCCGTGTCCAGCACGAGGATGTTCACGTTCCGCCCGCTGGCCAGCACGTGGTCCAGTCCGCCGAACCCTATGTCGTAGGCCCAGCCGTCCCCGCCCACGATCCACACGCTCTCTTCCACGATCGCGTCCTCGGGGATGCCCGCATCGCGCTCGCGCGCACGTCGCTGCTCCAGCGCCAGCTGGATCCCAAGCCCGAATTCCGCGTTGTCCTCGAAGAGCGAGTTGGCCCACGCCGGACCGCGCCCGGCGTCGTTGGTGGCCCACGGGGTCGTCGGCAAGTTCCCGCCGTAGATCGACGAGCACCCGGTTGCGTTCGCGATGACTACTCGATCGCCGAACATCTGGGTGAGCAGCTTGAGGTAGGGCGTCTCGCCACAACCGGCGCACGCCCCGCTGAATTCGAAGAGCGGCTGGAGCATCTGCGAACCCTTGATCGAGTCCACCTTCACCTGCGAGCGATCCGCCTCGGGCAGCGCCAGGAACGCGTCGAACCACACCCGCTCACGGTCCAGGTGCTCCGCGGCCGGTTCCATGTTGATGGCCTTGTGCTTGACCTGTTCCTTCGCATGAGCCGGGCAGACGTCCACGCAGACCCCGCAGCCGGTGCAGTCGTCCGGCGCTACTTGGATGGTCATCCGCGCACCGGGGAAGTCCTTCGCCTTCCACTCCTTCGAGGGAAGGCCGGTTCCGCCGACAGCCTTCCCCTCAAGGGCCTCGGGCGCGAAGACCTTCATGCGGATCGCGGCGTGGGGGCACACCAGCGCGCACTTCGCGCAGTCGATGCAGATGTCCGGATCCCAGATGGGGAGTTCGTTGGCGATCGAACGTTTCTCCCAGCGCGCGGTGTTGGTAGGGAACGTGCCGTCGACCGGCAGCGCCGAGACCGGGAGCAGGTCGCCCATGCCGGCGAGCATCATCGCCGTGACTCGCTGTACGAAGTCGGGTGCTGCCGCCGGAACCGGCGGGCGCAGATGGATGTCTCCTTCGACGGCTGCGGGAACCATCACCTCGTGTAAGGAAGCCAGTGCCCCGTCCACCGCAGCGAAGTTCTGCCGAAGCACTGCCTCGCCGCGCTTGCGGTAGGAGTACTCGACAGAGGCCTTGATGGCATCGATCGCCTCCTGACGTTCCATGATGTCGGAGAGCGCGAAGAAGCAGGTCTGGAGCGCGGTATTGATCCGTGTGCCCAGGCCCGCGTCGCGCGCCACACCCAGGCCATCAACGACGAAGAAACGCAGCTGCTTCTGGATGATCTGGCGCTGGATCTCCACCGGAAGATGCGCCCATACCTGGTCCGGGCCATAGGGGCTGTTCAACAAGAAGATGGCGCCCTGGCGAGCGGTGGCCAGCACATCCACGTGATCCAGGAACGAGAACTGATGGCAGGCAACCAGGTTCGCCTCCTGGATCAGGTAGGTGGCCCCGATGGGTCGAGGGCCGAATCGCAGATGCGACACCGTGACCGATCCGGCCTTCTTCGAGTCGTACACGAAGTACCCCTGGGCGAACAGGCCACCGCCCTCCCCACCCCCGTGCTCGGCGATGATCTTCACGGAGTTCTTGGTCGCGCCCACCGTGCCGTCCGAGCCAAGCCCGTAGAACACCGCGCGGGACACGTCGTCGGGTTCGTGGAAGACGTCGGGGTTGACCACGAGGGAGGTGTGCGTCACGTCATCGGTGATCCCGACAGTGAAATGAGGCTCGGGCTGCACCTTCTCCAGCTCCGCGAACACGGCCTGGGCCATGGCGGGGGTGAACTCCTTGGACGACAGTCCGTAGCGCCCGCCGATGACCACCGGTACTCGCCGTTGCTCAAGTGATCGTTGTCGTTCTTCGGCCAGGGCGGTGACGACGTCCATGTAGAGCGGCTCCCCCAGCGCGCCGGGCTCTTTCGTTCGGTCCAACACTGCGATCGCGCGGACGCTGGGAGGCAGCGCTTCTACCAACGCTTCCGTGGAGAACGGGCGGAACAGACGAACCTTCACCAGGCCCACCTTCTCCCCGCGCGCAAGCATCGGAGCCAGGGCATCCTCGATAGCCCCACAGCCCGACCCCATGGCCACGATGACACGCTCCGCATCCGGCGCGCCCACGTAGTCGAAGAGGCGGTAGGCACGTCCGGTGCGCGCGGCCAGGTGATCCATGACGGCTTGCGTGCGACCTGGCACCGCGTCGTAGAACGCGTTGGCCGCCTCGCGGGCCTGGAAGAACACATCGGGGTTCTGCGCGGAGCCGCGGAGCACCGGATGCTCGGACGAGAGCCCTCGGGCGTGATGCGCCAGCACCCGATCCTGGTCGATCAACGCGCGGATGTCGTCTTCGTCAAGCAGTACGACCTGGTTCACCTCGTGCGACGTGCGGAACCCATCGAAGAAATGGAGGAACGGAACCCGCGTCTCCAGCGTCGCGGCATGCGCCACCAGTGCCATGTCCTGCGCCTCCTGCACCGACGACGCGCACAACATCGCGAACCCCGTGGACCGCGCGGCCATGACATCGGAGTGATCGCCGAAGATCGAGAGCGCATGCGTGGCGATGGTCCGCGCAGCCACATGCATCACGAACGGGGTGAGTTCGCCGGCGATCTTGAACATGTTGGGGATCATCAGGAGCAATCCCTGGGAGGCGGTGAAGGTGGTGGCGAGCGCTCCACCTTGGAGGGCGCCGTGCAGCGCCCCCGCCGCGCCCGCCTCGGACTGCATCTCGATGACCAGGGGAACCTGGCCCCAGAGGTTGGTCTGGCCTCGGGCCGACCAGGCATCGGCGAGTTCACCCATCGGCGAGGAAGGCGTGATCGGGTAGATGGCCATGATCTCGCTGACCAGGTGCGCGATCCTCGCCGCCGCCTCATTCCCGTCGATGGTCAGCATGGGTGAACGGTGGACCACGTGCTCAGAGATAGACACGAGAAGAGCATCACATCGGGGGGCGGTCCACTACGTGACGGGTGGCCCCCTACCTGGGGGCCTATCGGAAGGTGGACAGGGTCGGGGAGGCGTCCGCATCACGGGCAGTTGGGTACAGCGGAGCGGGCTCCGAGGCAAGCTCGGATCCCGCTCCGTGATGCGGCGTATGTCAAGTTGTGATTACCTGTGCGCCATGTGTCGTCGGCTCGCCGTCGGCGGTGTGGCGCGCGTGACGGAAGCCGAGGAGCGAGAGGCCCGCCAGCACGACGCCCGCGACGAGCAGCCCATACCCCACGTAGAGGGCGACACTTTCCACCGTCCACCAACCGTAGGCGTTCAGCATGATCGACCGCAGGGTCTCACCCTTGAACAGGGTGTCGGCCTTCGCGGAGAGGTCGGCAGCGACCTTGGGGTCGAGGCCCGTTGCGCGCGCGGCTGCGCTGGTCTCCACGTAGGTCTGGCCACCGTTGACCGCGGCTAGGTGCCCGGCGATGTAGGTAGCGAACGCCTCAGCCGCGGGTCCATTGTCGGCGGACTATCCTGCGAAACTCCCCACCGTCTGCTGCTCCTGGGGGGTCATCACGGACAGCGGCGGGAACGCAACGTTCTGCGGCTGAAGCCGGTCTTGGACGTTGCTCCTACCGAAGTTGCCGCCGTACACCGCAGCCCCGCCGATCACGATCAGTGCGACCGCCACGACGAGTCCTGCCCCGCTCACGATCTTGTGCCATATCGTTCTGTTCATCAGCCCCTCTGGTCTGGATGAGCGGTTGGGCGGTACCCAACCTTTGGACCAAGCGTGCAGGCCGTCGCGGCTCGGCGCGGGTGCCAGGCGACCCGGATCGCAAAGGTCCCTCGGCACCCGAACTTCACTACGATGTGCGGATGATGGCACCGTGGCCCGTCTTCGTCGTGGCGGGCGCCGCCATCGGGCTGCTCACGGGGATGTTCGGTGTCGGCGGGTCCTCGATCGCGACCCCTGTGTTGGCCGTACTCGGTGTGCCGGGGCTCCTTGCCATAGCCTCGCCGCTCCCCGCGACCATCCCCGCCGCGCTCGCAGCCGCGTTGCCCTACGTCCGGGGAGGAGAAGCCAGGCCACGAGCCGCGGGGTGGACGCTGCTCGGCGCCTTGCCGGCGACCGTGTTGGGTGCGTTGCTGTCGAACGCGGTTGGAGGGCCGGCTCTGCTGCTCGTCTCCGGGCTGGTCCTCATCGTCGTCGGCAACCGAGTCCTGCGCCCGACCGAAGATTCCACCCGCCGGGCGGGGGCGATCCGGCGACAGGACCGTGGCCTATTGGTGGGCGCCGCCGCAGGCGTGGGGTTCTTCACCGGCATGCTCGCCAACGGTGGAGGGTTCTTACTGGTGCCCATGTACCTCTTGGTGTTCGGACTCCGCATGCGCGAGGCGGCGGGCACGAGCCTTCTCGTCATCGCGGCTCTCGCGGTTCCGACGCTGGCCACACACTGGGCACTCGGACACGTCGACTGGCCGGTGGCCGGAGCCTTCGCTTTGGGCGCGATACCCGCGAGCTTCGCGAGCAGCCGTGTCGCCCACCGCATCGCGGGCCCAAGGATGCGTCACGCGTTCGGGTGGTTCCTCATGGTCTCGGGCGTTGCGTTCGTGATCTACCGGATGACGCCGAAGTAGAGGACGCTCAACAGTCCGACGCTGATGGAGTAGACGGCGAACGGCCTGAGCGTCCGAGTTTCGAAGTACCGCATGAGGAAGCGGATCGACAGGTAGGCGGTCACGCCCGCGCAGAGGCTCCCCACGAGCGCCTGCCCGCGGATTCCGTTGCCGAGCGGGCCGAGGAGGTCCGGCAACTTGTAGAGACCGGCCGCAAGGATGACGGGGGTCGCCAGCAGGAACGAGAACCGGGCCGCGTCTTCGTGATCGAGCCCGCGGAGCAGCCCGCCCACCATCGTGATCCCCGAACGGCTGATCCCTGCGAGCAACGCGAACGTCTGGAAGACCCCGATCACCCCGGCCTCTCGGTAGTCCAGCGTCTCGAGCCGACGAACCGGATCTTCCCCCGATCCCCCGTGCTCGATGGCCGCCCTACGAACCTCCGAACGTCGGCGCAGTCGCTCCCCCGCGAACAGGATGAGTCCGTTCACGACGAGGAACGCGGCGGCGGTGACAGGCTTGGCGAAGATCGTCCGCAGCACGTGCTCCAACAGCAGTCCGGTGATGCCCACCGGGATGGTCCCGACGACCAGTAGCCAGGC
>JAYVBZ010000123.1:0-6031 GCA_043750215.1 Actinomycetota bacterium | reverse complement strand
CTCCCTTCGGTGTCGTGGATCGTGCCCGGCCAGAACGACGGTGAACATCCCAAACACGGATCGGTGCGTACCGGGATGGCGTTCACGACCAGGATGATCAACGCCGCCATGGCGGGCCCTGACTGGAGCTCGACCGCGATCTTCCTGAGCTGGGATGACTGGGGTGGCTTCTACGATCACGTGCAGCCGCCAACCGTCGATGCCGGGGGGTACGGCATCCGCGTGCCGATGATCCTCATCAGTCCGTATGCCAAGAAGGGCGTGATCGATCATCAGACCTTGTCGCTTGATGCATACCTCAAGCTCATCGAGGACCGGTTCCTGGGCGGCCAGCGGCTCGATCCGGCGACCGACGGGCGGGCGGATGCGCGTCCAACGGTTCGCGAAGACCTCCCGCTCCTGGGGGATCTGGCATCGGAGTTCGACTTCTCGCAGCCACCCCGACCGCCCTACATCTTGGATCCAACCCCGTTCGGGCGGAAGCGCTAGCCGGGCGTTCCGTGAGGCGCTACACTGCGCCGCGCATGAAACGTCGTCGGGTGTCCGTTGGGTTCTTCGTGCTTGTGGCGATGCTGAGCGCTGCCCTCGCGGGGCTGCCCTCCCCTGCGCAGGCAGGCAGGCATCAACGAGCGGATCCGCAAGGGATCTTCAAACTCGACCACCTGATCTTCATCGTGCAGGAGAACCGCTCGTTCGATCACTACTTCGGCACGTTCCCGGGCGCGAACGGCTTCCATCTTGGGTCGAACGGCCGCCCCGACGTCTGCATCCCGAACCCATATCTCGGGCACTGCTCCACGCCCTATCACACCGACGAGCCCATCCAGCAAGGCGGGCGCCACAACGACATCCACTCCGACCTGGACATCGCGGGCGGCAAGATGAATGGGTTCATCAAGTCGCTCCCGGACGTGGCCGGACGATGCTGGAAACAACCCTACCTGCCCGGCTGCTCTCACTACTTGGGACCGCAGCTGCAACCCGACGTGATGAGTTACATGGACCAGCGCGAGATCCCGAACTACTGGACGCTGGCGAAGCAGTTCGTGCTGGCCGATCGCATGTTCGCGCCTAGTGACTCGTGGACCCTTCCCTCGCACCTGTATCTGGTCTCGGGTTGGTCGGCCAGCTGTTCCGATCCTAACGATCCGATGAGCTGCGTCTCCAACGTGGAGCTGAAGGGCGCGCAATACCAGTACCGCTACGGCGAGCCGCCGCTCTACGCGTGGACCGACATCACCGACCTACTGGACCAGCAGCAGGTCAGCTGGGGCTATTACGTTGACGACGACACCTGCATGAACCCGCCGTGCAGCTACCCGAATACCAACCAGAGCGGGCCGGTGAAGAACCCCCTCCCGGGATTCACCGACGTGCATGAGAACGGATCGCTCGGCAACATCCAAACGCACACCCAGTACCTCGCGGCGGCCGCACAGGGGACGCTCCCGTCGGTGTCGTGGATCGTGCCGGGCCACCACAACAGTGAACACCCCAAAGGGGGCGGCGCCATCAAGACCGGTATGGCGTTCGTGACCCGCATGGTGAACGCCGCCATGACCAGCCCTGACTGGAACTCCACGGCTATCTTCGTGACCTGGGATGACTGGGGGGGGTTCTATGACCACGTGCAACCGGCGTTCATCGACGAACCCGGCGGCTACGGCATCCGTGTCCCGATGATCGCGATGGGTCCCTACGCGAAGACAGGCTATATCGACTCCCAGACCCTCTCCTTCGATGCCTTCTTGAAGCTCATCGAGGACCGGTTCCTGGGCGGCCAGCGGCTCGACCCGGCAACGATGTCCAGACCGGATTCGCGCCTATTGGTCAGAGAGAACGTGTCGATACTTGGCGACCTCGCTAACGAATTCGACTTCACGCAACCGCCACGCCCACCCTTGGTCTTGGACCCGACGCCGTTCGGGCCATAAACCTCCGTCGAGCCTGCGTCGACGCGTCGGTCCGGTGGCTCAGCCCGGCGGCCATGCCATCGCACGCCCACCCATCAGGTGAAAATGCAGATGGAACACGGATTGCCCTCCATCGGTGCCAACGTTCGTAACCAGCCTCCAGCCGCTTTCCGCGATGCCCTCGGTATCGGCCAGATGAGACGCGGCCCGGAACAGGTCGGCAAGCATCGGACCGTCGACCTCGGTCACCGAGGCCACCGAGTCCAGATGGGCCTTGGGGATCAGCAGGATGTGGCTGGGGGCTTTGGGATCGAGATCACGGAAGGCCACCACCTGGTCTGATTCGTGCAGGATCTCGGCGGGGATCTCACGCCGCGCGATCTTGCAGAAGATGCAGTCCGTCTCGAACACCTGCGCCACGCCCGGAGCCTACCGGAACTCCGGACGTCGCAGTTCCGCGGGCGCGGGAGTGTGGGCGCCCCTGCCGCCCTCTCCTTGAAGGTCGGCAAGCTGCTGATAGAGCTTTCGCTCCTCCCGGCTGAGATCCCTGGGCGTCACGACGTGCAGGGTCAGGAAGATGTCACCACGGCCGCGTCGGTTGATGTTCGGAACCCCCCTGCCCTTCAGCTTGATCACCGTGCCAGACTCCGTGCCGGCTTCGATCTTCACGTGTTCGGCTTGGTCAAGGCCCGCGATCTCCACCTCCGCGCCGAGGGTCGCCTGGGTGACCGAGATGTCCAGAACGGTGAACAGATCCTGATTGCGCCGCTCGAACCACGGGGAAGGTGCAACCTGGAGCACCACGTAGAGATCACCGGCCGGCCCACCGGCGACACCGGCGTTCCCGTCGCCACCGGCTCGAAGCTCCATGCCATCCGACACCCCGGCCGGGATATCGACCGTCACCGTCGCCGGTTCCTGCTTCCTGCCTCGGCCTCCGCAGGACGAACACCGGTCGGTGATCTCTAGGCCGGTTCCCTCGCAGGTGGCGCACGGTGCTGCGGTCATCAGGGTCCCGAACACGCTTCTACGCAGTTGTTCCACTTGCCCGGTGCCACCGCAGGCGCTACAGGTGGACGGGGTAGTCCCCGGCTCGGCGCCGGTGCCGGTGCAGCGATCGCACGCCTTCAGGCGTTCGATCGTCAAGTCGCGCCGGACCCCGAACGCCGCTTCCAGGAACGTGAGTCGTGTTGCCATCCGCAGATCCTCTCCGCGGTGCGAGCGACTGCGGACGCCTCCGCGCCGCCGACCGGTCCCTGCCCCGAAGAACACCTCGAAGATGTCTTGGATGTCGGCGAAAGGTTGCCCGTGCGGACCGGACGTGCCGTAGGTGTCGTACTGGGCGCGCTTCTGCGGATCGGAGAGGATCTCATACGCACCGGCAACTTCTTTGAACCGCTCCTCGGCTTCAGGGTCGGCGTTCACGTCCGGATGGTGTTCCCGAGCGAGAAGCCGATATGCCTTCCTGATGTCGTCGGCGCTGGCTCCGCGGGCAACGCCGAGCACGTCGTAGAGGTCCTTGGCGTGCGCCATGACTACTGGTCTAGCTCCGTCGCGAGTTCGCTGAGTCGTTTGGCGACGGCCCGAACGCTCGCCATAGCGCTCACGTAATCCATCCGTGTGGGACCGACGACGCCGATGGTGCCGATGGTGGTCTCCCCGGACTTGAACGGTGCCGCGACGATCGAAGCGTCGAGATCGCCGGTGGTCGGATGTTCGCCGCCGATGGTGACCGACAACGCGCTGTGAGTGGAGGTCACGTCGCTCAACACCTGCAACATCTCCTGCTCGTGCTCGAGCGTCTCGAACAGGCGGCGCAGGGTCTCGCGGCGCCACGCCTGGGCCTCGTCGGCCAGGTTGGCGACGCCCCCGATCACCATGTGAGCGGCACGGTCTCCCTGCTGGGCCGCCCGCAGCGTTTCAGCGACTTGGAGCATGAGGTCGTGCTCATCTGCCGGACCCTCGGCCGCAAGTTGGAGCAACCGCGCTTGCGCCTCTGCGTACGTGAGTCCGCGAAGGTCTGCGAGTCTAGCCTCGGCTCGCGCGAAGGTAGTCGGCGCGGCCGCGTCAGGCCGGTCCACCACCCGCTTGTCCACCCGCCCGTGGTGACCCACGGCCAGGACCATCACGGACGGGCCCATGTCGATGACCTCCAGCCGAACGACCGGTTCGTCGGAGGCGTTGGGGGGCACCGCCAGCCCGGCGTACCGCGTGAGACGGCTGAGGAGCTGCACCGAACCCTTCAGCACCTCCTCAAGATCCAGGATCGCCTCCGCGTAATGTGAGGCGATGGCGCGTCGTTGCACGTCCCGAAGGCCGCCTGCTGCCGGCAGCGAGTCAACGTAGAAGCGGTACCCCGCGTCGGTGGGGATCCTGCCGGCGCTCGTGTGCGGGTGTTTGAGGTAACCGAGCTCTTCCAGAGCAGCGAGTTCGTTGCGGATGGTGGCACTCGATACCCCTATGCTCGCGTGCTCGGCGATGGTCTCGGAGCCGACGGGCTCCCCCGAGCGCACGTATTCCTCCACAACCGCGCGAAGAACCGCGCCTTTGCGAGTACCGAGTTGTGGCTGTTGTTCCGCCATCGCCCCATGCTACTAGCACTCATATAGGCCGAGTGCTAAGACCAGCCTCCCCGGTCAGGACCGCCGGCAAGAGGCGACCCGGCCCCCGATCGGCGAGGGTTCAGGTGCCTGCAAGGGCGAGGACGAGTTCGTTGAGCAGCAGCATCCCGCGTTCGGTCGGCACCAGATTCCCGAGCTCTTCTTCGAGCAGACCATCGGCCAGGAACGGCAGCGCACGGTCATCGTCGATCCAGCTGGTCGGGATCCCTTCGAGCGTCCGAAGGCGAAGGAACACCACTTCCAGGTACGCGTCTTGGGGCTGCAGCGATTCACTCCCACCGATCGGAAGATCACCGCGCTCCACCGTGGCCATGTACTCCTGCGGGGGACGGACGTTCCACCACCGAGCGTTGTCCCGGTAGCTGTGTGCCCCCGCCCCCAGGCCCAGATACGGCCGACGCTCCCAGTAGCCGAGGTTGTGCCGGCATTCGTACCCGGGCTTGGCCCAGTTGCTTACCTCGTAGTGGCGATAGCCCTCATCCCGGAGAAGCTCGCACGCCAGAGCGAACATGTCGGCCTGCAGATCTGGATCGGGTTCTGGAACCTCCCCCGAGGCGATCCTGCGGCCCAGCGGCGTTGCCGGCTCGACCGTGAGGGCGTAGGCACTGATGTGTTCAGGGGCCAGCGCAGCTGTCTCGCGAAGCGTGCGCTCCCAGGACTCGATGCTCTCGCCATGGGCGCCGTAGATCAGATCGAGGTTCACGTTCATGTACCCCGCATCGCGGGCAGCGCCGAACGCCCGACGCACACTGTCGGGGCTGTGGACGCGCTCGAGTTCGCGAAGCACCGAGGGGTCGAACGATTGCGCCCCCATGCTCAGTCGATGAAAGCCTGCAGTCATGAGCGCTTCCAGCGAGGCGCGATCCAGTGTGTCGGGGTTCGCCTCCGTGGTGACCTCTGCCGCTGGGTCCACCGAGAAATGATCCTGGAGATGGACCAGGAGTGACCGGAGATCCGCGGGGGCCATGGTGGTCGGGGTCCCGCCACCGAGGAAGACGCTGACCACACGCTCATCACTCCACGCAGGCGCGGCCAGGGAGGCCTCGGCCGCCAGGGCCTGCAGATATCTGGGCATGGCGTGGTCCATCCCGGCATACGCGTTGAAGTCGCAGTATCCGCAGCGGGTCAAACAGAACGGGACATGGACGTAGATCCCGATGTCGTTCACTTCTTCTCTTTCTTCGCGCCGTCCTCGACACGCAATGCAGCGATGAACGCCTCCTGCGGAACATCGACCTTCCCGACGCGGCGCATCCGCGCCTTCCCCTTCTTCTGCGTCTCCAGGAGCTTGCGCTTGCGCGTGATGTCTCCGCCGTAGCACTTGGCAAGCACGTCTTTGCGCTTGGCTTTCACGGTCTCGCGCGCGATGACGTGCGACCCGATCGCGGCTTGGATGGCTACATCGAACAGTTGTCTTGGGATCAGCTCTTTCAGGCGTTCGACCATCTGCTTGCCGTAGGGATAGGCCTTACTCCGGTGCACCACACTGCTGAACGC
>JAYVBZ010000122.1:0-1778 GCA_043750215.1 Actinomycetota bacterium | reverse complement strand
TCCATGCCCCCTCGGGTTCCTTCCGTCGCGCCTCTGAATGGACGGACGGCTCAACCCGCGTCCTAGGTGCTCCAGTGGATGAGGACCACCCCTTCGGGTTTCCTGAGGTGGACCAGATCTACCGCGAGTATCGCCGCGAATCCCGGCTGGGGATATGAACACAGTAGCGACCGTCAAGACATTCTGGGACGCCCCAGTGGTCCTACAAGCCCCCTTGCGGGCGGTGTTCAAGCCCGCTGTCATCGAACTGGCGGCAGCTATGGCGGCTGTTCACCCAAAGACCACAACGATGAAGGTGCTATCGGTCACGGACACGGTCGCCACGATCAAGGGCGGGGGACTCGCATCGGTCTGGGAGCATGGTCGTAAGGGTGGCTACAACATCTACCCGAAGGCCGTAGCGGGGTTCCGGCGTTCCTACTCGCGTAAGCACGGGATAGGCGTTGTGAGTTTCAAGGGGCCGAGCGCGAGCGCCGCTGGCGGTTCGGGAGCGGGAGCTGTCAAGTTCCCTGGCGACCCGTCCGGGGGGATGGCCGCATTCGCCATCGGAGGCCCCGAGGCAGCCAAGCCGTTCATGATGCCGCTCGCATCTCGGTTCCAGGCCGACTTCTACAACCCGCTGGCTCGCGCTGCTATCTCTCGGTCTACCTCGAGCTTCATCGGGAAGATAGCCGCCTGATGGCCTCCACCATCCAGTCGGTCTGTGATGCGGTCTACCTGGACCTTCAGGTCAACGTCCCGGCCATCACCACCGCCATCCCACACCTCTACGCCGCGTGGGATTACTCCCAGCTCTCCGCTGATCGCGGGGAGACTCACATCAGCGTCCATATCAACACCGAAGCCGTGGCTCCGCTCTCCACGGATTCCCACGAGCTACACGATTCCTACTCTGTGCTGCTATGGCAGGACTCCAAGGACGAGGGAGCCAAGGGGATCAGCGACGCGGCGGCGAACCTTCAGTGGCTTGAACTGTTCGAGGACATCCGCACCCGGCTCTACGTCAGCACCAACCAGACACTAGGTGGGGCGGCAGGTGTCGAACTGTGCTGGTACGACGGAGCCTCGTTCGCCGGAACCGTTGCATTGCGCGTGATGGAACTACGCCTATCAGTGAAGACGGTGGCGGCGTTCACATAGATGTGCCCGTCCTGAGGGCCCACACGACAGCAGGGGACCGTGGGCGAAGGGGTTTGGTGTAGGGGCGGGTGCGCCTTCCTTGACCGCGAGGGAACGCTTAGGTCCGTGAGTCTGACTTTCTATCCATCCGATGGCGACCCCGTGACCCTCTCTTTCGCGGGCCTCAAAGGTTTGGAATCCGTCGAAGTGACAGCGAAGGGGTATCAGCCCACGGGCGCTACCGCGTTCTCGGTCTGCGATTCCTACGCCGCGCTCGGCATCCTAAGCATCACGAAGCCCTCGACCAAGAAGGAAAGTGACTGATGGCGAATACCGGCATGACTGCTCGCGGACACAACTACCGAGGTGCCGTCGCTATCCAGCTAGACGATCACACGGCCAACGTAACGGACTCGAACTTCTGGGAATACTCGATGACGGCCGGTGTGCCGATGAGCATGAACACCGAAGCCGAGCTACAGATCACCGACTCCGATGACCAGCCCGCCGGTTACTTCATCTCCGATGCCTCCGGTGGGGGAGACTTCACCGTTCTCTCGGACCCGACCTCGGTCGGAACGCTCTGGAAGGCGCACCTAGGAGCAGAGGCTGTTGCGCTCAAGGTTCACACCTTCACCAAGCAGGATGTGCCACTGTTC
>JAYVBZ010000121.1:0-2806 GCA_043750215.1 Actinomycetota bacterium | reverse complement strand
AAGGAACTCGGCGGCACCGGGATGACGACGTTCCAGCAGGTCTTGGTCAGCGAGCAGATCGGCCGTGTTACGAACGCACTGGGGTGGTGTGTGCACACGCCTCCGGCATGGGCGCCGAGCGTCGTTAGCAAGATGCAGATGGACCGGTGGATCCTGCCGACGGTACGCGGCGACGTGCACGAGTGCTACGCGATCACCGAAGCCGGCGCTGGTTCAGACGTCGATGCACTCCAGGCAACTGCCCGGCGAGATGGCGACAACTACGTCTTGAGCGGCGAGAAGATGCACGTCACCTCGTACAACCAGGCCTCGTATATGTTCTTCCAAGCCAAGATCGTGGGGGGCGCCAATGAAGGCGCACACGCGATGTTCTTCGTCGATAAGGACACTCCCGGCGTTCGACATATCCGTGATCCGAAGTACACGCACACCTACCCCGACACCCATGCCGTGATCGCGCTGGAGGACGTCTTCGTGCCTGCCACGCACCTCGTCGGCGCCGAAGGTGACGGCATGAGCTTCACCTACGAGTGGTTCCGATACGAGCGGATGATGATCGCGGCACGGTGCTGCGGGGCCGCGGAGCGCCTCATAGACGAGGCGACAGCGTTCGCGAAGGAGCGCGTGCAGTTCGGCGAACCGATCTTCAACTTCCAGGTGATCCAGCACATGCTGGCCGATTCGCTGACCGAACTGTGGGCCGCGCGGTTGATGACCTACCAGCTGGGTTCGAATGTCGACCGTGGAGTAGACGTGAAGCTCCAGCACACGCAATGTTCGATGGCGAAGCTCTACGCGAGTGAGATGGCCGGACGTGTGGCCGACCGCGCGGTGCAGATCTTCGGCGGGCGCGGCTACATGCGCGAGAACGTCGCCGAACGGTTCTGGCGCGAGACCCGAGTAGATCGGATCTGGGAAGGCACCAGCGAGATCCAGCGCAACATCATCGCCGATCAACTAGGAAAACGCGGCGCGCAGATGCTGATCGGCTGACCGGCTGACCGGCTGACCGGCTGACCGGCCAACCGGCCAACCGCGCCTCCGACACGTCGTCGGATGCGCACGGCCGATGGCGCGGACCCCGGCGGGTATGATGGTTGGGCGATCGCGTGAACGCCTTGTGAAGGCTTCGTGGCGATCGGGTGGCGCTTCCCCCCGCATCTGATCGGGATCGGCTGCCGACACCATCTGCGCCGGAACGGATCTCGGCGCGTCCCGGGCCGAACGCCCCCGCTTCGTAGGGCCGAAACGCTCAACGCGACCGGGGCACCCGTGATAAGTGTTGTAAGGATCAAGGAGATGACGGGTATGGATCCGCGAAGGATCTGCTTCATCGGAACGTTTCCGCCAACACGCTGTGGACTAGCTACATTCACGCAGTCGCTTATCGAAGCTATCGCTCCGCCGAAGAGCGGGCGGACTGCGGGCGTTATCCGCGTGTTGGAGAGTCCAGAGCCGCCCCGCCGCCGCGAAGTGGTGGCCGAGTGGCTGTTCGGGGACGCAACCTCCAGGCGTCAATCGCTCACCGCGATGCGCAGCTTCGACGTGGCGGTGCTGCAGCACGAGTACGGCATCTACCCAGGAGCCGACGGCGAAGAGGTCGTTGGGTTCCTTCGGGAGGCTCCGATCCCCGTGGTGGTCGTACTGCACACGGTGCTGTCAGATCCAACGCCGAATCAGCACACGGTGCTGGACCAAGTGATGGAGCTGGCTGAAACGGTCGTCGTGCCCACTGTAGCTGCGCGGACCCGCCTTCTGCGTGTCCACGACGTGGATCCCGACCGCGTTGAGGTCATCGCCCACGGCGCGATCGAGAACTTGGGGCCGGCTTCGCTACGGCGTTCCGAACCGACCATCCTGACCTGGGGCTTGATCGGCCCGGGGAAAGGGCTCGAGTACGGGATCGAAGCGATGGCATCGCTTCGCGATCTCGATCCCGCCCCTACGTATGTCATCGCCGGCGAGACACACCCGAAGGTAGCTGCACGAAGCGGCGAGCGCTATCGAGAGGGATTGCAGAAGCATGCAGCGGATCTGGGGATCGCCGATCAGGTGGTCTTCGAGGATCGGTACCTGGATGGTTCTTCTCTGCGCGCGCTTGCACGAACCGCCGACGTCATCCTGCTTCCGTATGAGTCCCGCGAACAGATCTGCTCCGGTGTATTGGTCGAGGCGGTGTCCTCCGGGAAGCCGGTAGTGGCAACCGCGTTCCCCCATGCTGTCGAGCTTCTCTCTACCGCGTGCGGCATCGTGGTTCCCCACGCCGATCCGGAAGCGATCGCCGGCGCGCTCCGACGTCTCTTGACCGACGACGCCCTTGCGCGATCGATGAGAGGAGAGGCCGCCAAGGTCGCGGCCAGACTCGCGTGGCCCTCGGTTGGACGTGAATACCTCCGGCTGCTCCACCGGATCCTGGCCGAAGGCCAGGCGGCTTGACGGTCCCCGCTCCGTCGCTCGATCACGTTGTTCGGCTTACCGACGACGTGGGGATCGCTGAGCACGCTCTCGGCTCCGTACCCCGTCGCGCACACGGCTACTGCACCGACGACAACGGCCGCGCGCTTGCCGCTGTGAGTCGGGACCGTAACGACCCACGCGCCACGGTGCTCGCCGAAACCTATCTCGCCTTCCTGGTCCACGCACACCAAGGCGATGGCATCTTCCACCTACGCCTCTCTTACGACCGGCGATGGACCCAGGACGCTGCGTCCGATGACGCGAACGGTCGAGCGATCTTCGGTCTGGGGGTGGCCATCGCCCGCGGGCCGGGATCGCTGCGATGGACGGCTCGCGAGCTTTTCGAGTC
>JAYVBZ010000120.1:0-1839 GCA_043750215.1 Actinomycetota bacterium | reverse complement strand
CAGGGCGCGTTCTTGCATGCGCATCGATGTTCGCTAAGGAGGGTTCGTGGGGTTCCGCAAAGGCGACACTGTTGTGCACCCGGAGCACGGGGCTGCGATCATCCAAGAGCTCCGAGACAAGGAATTCCTCGGCGAGAAGCGCAAGTACCTCGTTCTCAAGGTCGTCTACGGCGACCTCACGCTTCTGGTGCCGGCTGATTCGGCTGACCAGGTGGGCCTGCGCCAGGTGGTCAGCAAGGCCGAAGTGAAGAAGATCCTGAAGGTCCTGACCGAAGGCGAGTCCGTCATGGCCGCCAACTGGTCTCGCCGCTATAAGAACAACCTGGAAAAGCTCCACTCCGGGGACCCCTACGAGGTGGCCGAAGTGCTCCGGAACCTCTCGATCCGTGACCGTGAGAAGGGCCTCTCGGCCGGAGAGAAGCGCATGATCCAGAAGGCGCGCCAGATCCTCATCTCCGAGCTTCACTACGCTACGAGCAAGACGGAAGAGGACGTCGAGACCATGATCGACGACGTCCTGGACGGTGCTCACGGGGAGAAACTGGCCGCGCAGGCCTGATCCGACCCTCTGACCCTTCCATTACTACGCAACCTCCTCTCAGACGTTCAGTCACGCTCCCATCCCGCCGATGGGTCCCGTAGGGGTTTGGCGCCTTCGGTGCCTCCCCATGACCCGGACCACCGGAGTGGGCATGACTGATCATGCGGAAGACAGCAGGAAGGGAGCCCTTCACGGCCGCTTGGTCGAGGGTGTCCGCCTGATCTTCATCCCGGTCCTGGCTACCGCCGGATACGAGCTAGGTGCAGCGCACCAGCCCACCAGCGGTCAGACCCTCCTGTGGGTCTTCCTCGGGGCAGGGCTCGGTTACGTGATCGGTGGCATCGCCGGGCGCCTGACCCTGCGGGCGGTCGGCGGTATCGAGCGTGAACTCGGGCGCACGCCCGCTCCACAACTGGCCGGTGGCGTCGCGGGTCTGGTCATCGGCCTCGTCATCTCGGCGCTGATCATGGTCCCGCTTCTGTTCCTGCCGGCTCCGGTTACCTGGCCCGCGATCTCGTTCATCTACTTGGTGATGGCGTCGTTGGGATTCCGGCTTGGTCAAGCGAAGTACGAGGACCTCTTCGGGCTGGTTGGGATGAAGCCGCGCGCCACCGCGTCCGCACGCGGAGATCTCCACGTGATCGATACGAGCGCACTCATCGACGGACGCGTGGCGGACCTGGTCGCGACCGGTTTCGTCAGCGGCACCGTGTTGTTGCATGACGGCGTTCTTCGCGAGCTTCAGGCCATCGCGGACTCATCCGATCCGAGACGTCGCCAGCGTGGTCGTCGCGGCCTTGATGTCTTGGTCGATCTCCAGAAAGCTCCAACGGTCCAGTTCCAGTTGGTTGAAGAAGCCGGCGTGATGGACGTGGACGCTGCCCTGGTTCGTCTGGCACGCGAGCGGGGGGCTTCGCTCATCACCGTCGACCACAACCTGGCCAAGGTTGCCGAGGCCCTTCGCGTCCCCGTCGCGCAGATCAACGCGCTTGCCTCGAAGTTCCGCGTGCCCTACAGCGCGGGCGACGAGATCTCGGTTCGACTGGTCAAGGAGGGCCGGGAACACGCCCAGGCCGTCGGGTACCTCGAGGACGGGACCATGGTGGTGGTCGAGCAGGCCGATGACCATATCGGCTCGCAGGTGGACGTCAAGGTGAAGAACGTCATCCTCACCACTACCGGCCGCATGGTATTCGCGCTCTTAGCAGACGCCGAGGCTTGACCCCGATCGCACTCGCACGGCACGTCTGCCATCCTTGGCGCTCATGGAAGCGATCGCGATCGTGTTGGCGGCAGGT
>JAYVBZ010000119.1:0-2550 GCA_043750215.1 Actinomycetota bacterium | reverse complement strand
CGTGACGACCCATTGGACCCGCTTCCCACTTAGGCTTCGACTCGCCCTGCTGTTCGCCGTCGGCACGGCGTTGCTCTTGGCCGGGGTCGGGGTGTTCGTGTATGCCCGCGCCGGGAGAGATCTGCTGGCGACGGTGGACGCTGGGCTCAGTTCGCGGGCCGAGGTCGTATCGACCGACGTGCGAGCCCACGGTTCTGCGCTCGCGAACGTCGGCGCCAACCTCATCGAGCGGGACGAAGCCTTCGTCCAACTCTTATCCCCTTCGGGAGAGCTTGAGCGATCGAGCGCGATCGTGCGGGCCGCGCCCATGCTCCCTCCCGACGTCATCACTTCGATCACCGAGCCCACGTTCTTCGATCAGCGGGTCCCGAGCATCGACAACGTCACCCGCATCCTCGCGGTTCCGATCGCTGCTTCACAAGGCAGCCACTCCGTTCTGCTGGTCGGGAGTTCACTGCAAGATCGTCGCGACGAGATGCTCGGGCTCGCCTACGCCCTTGCCATCGGCGGAGGTGCGGCGTTGCTGATCATGTCGTTCGCGGGGTGGCTCCTTGCGAGCGCGGCCCTTCGTCCCGTAGAGCGCATGCGCCGGGACGCTGCGAGCATCTCCACCGACGATCTGGAACGGCGCCTCACGCTGCCCCCGGCCGATGACGAGATCGGTCACCTCGCGCGCACCCTGAACAGCATGCTGGATCGACTTGCGGGGTCTTTCGCACGTGAACGTCGCCTCTTAGACAACGCGAGTCATGAGCTTCGCACGCCGCTGGCGATCCTGAAGGCCGAACTCGACCTGGCGACATCGCGAGATCGACCATCGGAAGAACTTCTTGCTGCGTTGCACAGTGCTCAGGATGAGACCACCCATCTGGTTCGACTGGCGGAGGATCTCCTGGTCGTCTCGCGAGCTCGATCGGGTGACCTGCCGCTCCAGCGCAGGGAAGCACCGGTGGATGACGTGTTGCGTTCGGCGGTGGAGCACAGTCGTCCGAGAGCCACGGAAGCGGGGCTCGAACTCGTCGTTGAGGCGCCTCCGACGATCGCAAGCATCGACCCGGTCAGGATCCGCCAAGCGGTCGACGACCTGCTGGACAACGCGATCCGGCACACACCGTCAGGGGGGCTTATCCGGGTCTGTAGTGCCCAGACCGACGGGGAGCTGCGCATCGCCGTGAAGGACTCCGGTGCCGGTTTCTCCACGAGTTTCCTCCCGAACGCCTTGGAGCCGTTCTCGCGTGGGAGCGATCTAGGCAAGGCTGGACGCGCCGGACTAGGGCTGGCGATCGTCCGAGCGATCGCGGAGGCACATGGCGGAAGGGTTGAGGTCGCGAACGCCGAGACCGGCGCTGTGGTGACGATGTTCCTCCCTGTTACGCCAGTACCCACACCTCTTTGAACGGAACCTCGAGCAGGTACCACGTTGCTTCGACGCCTTCGGGGAAGGATGCGATGTCCCCGGCCCGCACGGTAACGCTGGGTCCGTCCTTCAGTTCGATCCGCGCAGTGCCTTCGAGCACGACGATCGTTTCCCTGCCGGGTGGTGTGTAGGTCACCGGCTTCTCCGGCACCGAGTCGAACCGCGACATGCCCGCCTGCGCGCGCTCGGTCTCGGCGAGCACATGGACCAGTCCGCCAACCTCGGGGTCGGCTTCCCACTCCTGCGTGTCGATGTTCGATGTGAACACTCCCGGGCTGATCTCCACGTACGACCCCTTTTCGCTCGAGGCCGCTGTTCTATCACGCGTGAAGGCGACGAGCAGCGGTCGCCTAGCCGGTGGAGTGGGCGCGGAGCGCCTCAGCGACCTCCGCGGTCACTGCTCGCCGGCGCCGCACGGAACGGGCGGGATCGACCGGCACATGGATGATCACGACACCCCCCATCTGCTCTGCACGGTTGAGCGATGGCAGGAACTCATCCGCCCGTTCGACGTGTTGGTAGCCCGCCCCCGCCGCGTCGCACACCTCCTTCAGGTCGAGGCCGTGCGGCGTCGTGAAGAGACGTTCGTACTCGGGGAGGTCGCGCTGGGCCAACAGCCCGAAGATCCCCCCGCCGCCGTTGTCCACGACCGTGAGGACGGCGTCGAGTCCACGCCTGGCCAGCCAAAGGAGGGCGCCGGCATCATGGAGGAACGTGAGGTCGCCCATGAGCGCGTAGACGGGAGACCCCGTGTCGGGGGCAACTGCCGCGGCGCCCAGCACCGTGCTGACGAACCCGTCGATGCCACTCGCACCTCGGTTCCCCATCACGCGGACATGCGGGCGTGGCGCCATCGCCAGATCGAGATCGCGCACCGGGGTGGAGGAGCCGACGAACAGCGTTGAGCCGGACGGGACCGCGGCCGCGAAGTCGCGGGCGATCCGGGGTTCGAACGGGTCACTCCCGGTATCCATCGCGAGATCGAGTGCCGTCCGCGCGGTGGCGTCGGCATCGCGCCACGCCGAGAGCCAGTCGCCGCCCGCCGGTCGCAGCGTCGCCTCGCGCGCCAAGATCTCGGCCGCGAACGTCTCCGGATCCTCGCGCACGCGGATGGCGGCCCTGCCTTCGGGATC
>JAYVBZ010000118.1:0-2020 GCA_043750215.1 Actinomycetota bacterium | reverse complement strand
CGAAAGGCCGTGGACGCGAAGCAGTGGACGCTCTTCTATCAGCCGGTGGTGGACCTCTCGACAGGTCGGATGAGGGGCGTGGAGGCGCTGATCCGTTGGATCGAGCCAGACGGGACGATCATCGGGCCGAACGAGTTCATCCCTTTGGCGGAGGAACTGGGGCTCATCGAGGCTATCGGTCACTGGGTCGTCGATGAGGTGGTGTATCAGGGCAATGCCTGGAACGAGCTGGGCATGGATCTGGAGATCGCGTTCAACCTGTCACCTCGGCAGTTCTGGCAGCCGGACTTGTCCTCGCGGATCGTCGAACAGATCGTCGGCGGCGGCCTGGATCCGGCGCGGTTCATGGTCGAGATCACCGAGACGTCAGCGATGATGGACCCGGATCGCGCGCAGGAGATCCTCTGGGCACTGAGCGAGGGCGGCCTGCGCCTGGCCATCGACGATTTCGGTACCGGCTACTCCTCGCTCTCTCGGCTGCGCGAGATGCCGGTCGACGTGTTGAAGATCGATCGGTCTTTCGTGGACAAGGTGGACCTGGACCCCCAGGCGGCGAGCATCGTCACCGCGTTCGTGGAGTTGGGTCGTGGGATGGGAATGACCACGCTGGCGGAAGGGATCGAAACGCGGGGGGAGCACGACTTCCTGCTATCCCGCGGCTGTCCTCTCGGTCAGGGGTTCTTGTTCTCCAAGCCGGTACCGCCGGAGGAGATCATCGCGATGGCGCTCGGTGGGATCCCCTCCGCGGCTTCACTCAGGAGCGCGTAGCCGAGCATGTTTCAGGCGTCCAGCGCCTCGCGGACGGTTCGTTCGATCGAGGCGGCATCGATACCGGCCCAGGCGCGCAGTTCCTCGGGGGTCCCGGACCCGGGCATCTGCGTGACACCGAGTTTCTTGACGGTGCCGTGCATGGGTCCGGTCTCGGCGAGTGCGGCCAGGACCGCGTCGCCGAGTCCCCCCTCGATCCGGTGGTCCTCAACCGTGACGACCAACCCCGTGGCATCGAACGCCGACCGCAGGGAGGCGGCATCGATCGGTTTCACGCAGTACGCGTCGATCACGCGAACGGCGATCCCCGCGGCCTCGAGCGCATCGGCCGCCTTCATAGCTTCAACCAGCGTCA
This sequence comes from Actinomycetota bacterium, assembly GCA_043750215.1. Classification (GTDB taxonomy): domain Bacteria; phylum Actinomycetota; class UBA4738; order UBA4738; family HRBIN12; genus JANXVR01. The sequence continues at coordinate 897 of JAYVBZ010000118.1, read as the reverse complement.
CCCCGGCGCCAACCAGCGTCGCCTGATCGTCGTCGTGGGAGCGGAGCGTCTTCGAGCCTCCCACGGGGAACGTTTCTTCCGGGCCGTAGAAGCGCGGCGTCTTCTCACGGGTAGTGCGGATGTACTGGATGCCGTCGCGGTCGCACATGTCCGCGACCAGCGCCACCGTGGCGTTCCCGTCGGCAGGGTAGAGCACGACGCTCCCATCGACCGCGCGGAACATCGCCAGGTCCTCCACCGCCATCTGGCTGGGACCGTCTTCACCGATGGACACTCCGGCGTGTGAACCGCAGATGCGCAGGTTCGCGCGACTGACCGCTCCCATGCGGACGTTGTCGTAGGCCCGAGCGAGGAACGCGCCGAACGTGGCGCTGAACGCGGTCTTGCCCAACGCTTGCAGGCCCGTCTGCACGCCGAGCATGCATTGTTCGGCGATATAGAGCTCTACGAATCGTTCGGGTGCAACGGCGAGGAAGTCCTCGGTGTGGGTCGAGTTCCCGACCTCGCCGTCAAGAACGACCACGTCGGGGCGGTGACCGGCCAGCCACGCCAACGCCTCTCCGAACGCCTTCCGAGTGGGGATACCGTCAGGGTAGGTGGGCGCGGGGCCGCCCTCGAGCGCAGTGGTCGAGAGCGGCATCACCGCGTCGGGCTTGGGGGGCTGCACCACGATCGACCGGATGCCGCCGAGTTCGGCGATGGCCGCATCCGCCTGCTCGGGACTGAGCGCCTTGCCGTGCCACCCCTCCTGGTTCGCGGTGAGCGTGGCGCCGTGCCCCTTCTCTGTGCGGGCGATGATGAGCGTGGGCTTATCGGTAGCCTCTGCCTCCGAATACGCCCGGTCGATGGCGTCCACGTCGTGTCCGTCGATCTCCAAGGCGTGCCACCCGAACGCCA
>JAYVBZ010000117.1:0-4109 GCA_043750215.1 Actinomycetota bacterium | reverse complement strand
GGATGCCGGTGTATACGCCGTTCGTGCCCAAGAAGGAGGACGGCAGGCGACTGTTAGCTCGCATCATGTGGAACCAGAAGCGACTGGATGCCCTGACCGCAATCGTCGCACGCATGGTCGAGGGTGAGAAGCCATGACGCACCTCGGACAACTCCTCATCGCGTTCGCCTTGGGCGGTATGGTCTCAGGCTCGCTTGGGTACCACTCTGGACTGACAGACGGGGCACGTAAAGCCTTCGAGCAGATCCAGCGGGAGCATCGGCGGGCAAGTCGTTGAGGATCCGCTCGCTCAAGCCCGAGTTCTGGCGCTCGCTGACCATCGCGAGACTGCCCGTACCCGCTCGTCTGACCATGATCGGAAGTCTGAACTACTGCGACGATGAAGGCCGCGGCATCGACAGCCCGCACCTCATCAAGGCAGCGCTGTACCCGCTCGATGACGACGTTGCTCCGAGCGTGGTCGATTACCACCTCCTACAGATGGAGGACGTTGGTCTGGTCGTTCGCTACCGGGAAGCCACGAAGCGCTACCTGGCAGTGACGAACTGGGAGGAACACCAACGTATCGACCACCCGAAGCCGTCGCTGTATCCGGCACCTCCGCCGGACCTCATCGCGCAGGCTCGCGAAGGTCTCGCGCAACTTCGCGCAGATTTCGCGACGCTTCCCGCAAAAGCTCCCCCTGAGCAGGGAGCAGGGAACAGGGAGCCTGGAGCAGGGAACAGGTTGGCGGCGCCGACGGCGCTCGCGAAGCCGCGAGACGAACTCTTCGAAGTTGTGGCAGAGCAATGCGGGCTCGACTGGCACGAACTCACCGCTGCTGCTCGTGGACCCCTGAACCGCGCCGTCGGCGATCTGCGGAAGTCCGGGGCCACGCCGGATGAAGTTCGCCGCCGGGTGGAGAACTGGCCGAGCCTCTTCGACGCCGACACGACGTTGACCCCGTCGGCGCTCGCGAAGCATTGGCCTGCACTCGGAACCGTGAAGCCGCGTCGCGCAGGGAAGCGATCTGCCGGCGCCGACTTCGCCCGCAACGCTCTAGCCGGATTGGAGCAGGCATGAACGAACTGGTCCCCCTCGCGCAGCAAGCCCACGACCTAACGATGGCCCGTACCTTCGTCGGCATCCTCGCAACGTACTTCCCGACCCCCGAGTTGCCGTCCGAAACGATGGAGCTGTGGGCGCGTGAACTCGTGAGCACGGGATGCACCGAGGCCGACATGAACGAAGCGGTGCGTATGGTCGCCCGGTCGGTGAAGGGTCGCCCGGTCGTAGTGGCGGACCTTCTCGATGCGGCCGTGTCCGTGCGGAACCGACGCCTCGAACCCAACTTCACAGGCACCCGTCCGCGACTGAGCGAAGCCGAACTGATCGAACAGTCCCAACTCTTTGGTCGCATCGTCGCGGAGAACTTCGCGCCGTACTGGGAGAAGCACGACCCGGACGGTTCGCGTCGGCTTCGGCTCTCAAAGGATCCGGCTGACCGGCAAGCCAACGCCCGCCGGGTTGCGGCCCAACTCGATGCCGAGTGGCGCGCTCGCCAGCCTGCACGAGAGCCGAGCCCGTGAGCCGTCCCCTCGGAACCTTCGAGCAGTTCTGCAAGCGATCGCACCACGACACTTTCCTCACCGGCCGCGATGCCCGCAGAGCCTGCATCGCCTGCCGCAGCGAATGGCAGCACGCCCGCACCAAGCGAGCATCCGGTGAATGGGTCTCCCCGGTCCCGATCAGGCGGCTGGGAACCCGCGAACACCTCGCCTCTGCGTGGATGACCTACCGGGGATGCACCGAGGAATCTGCCAAGCGGCGCGTCACGAGGCTCTACTCCGAACGGTTCCTCACGGTCTGGAAAGCCGACGACTGGTGCTGCGCGATGGGAACCCACCTCGCGATCGTGTATCCGAGTCTATACGCCGACGTGGCGGTACCCGCATGAGCTACGCAGCGTTCCTCGAGGAGAAGGCGCAGATGACCCCGGACTCAGGGTTCGAGCCCAGCTGGATCCCCGACTTCCTGTTCCCGTTCCAGGTTGCGCTAGTTGAGTGGGCGATACAGCGCGGGAGGGCAGCTATCTTTGCGGACTGCGGACTCGGTAAGACGCCGATGCAGTTGGTCTGGGCCGAGAACGTGCGTCGGGAGACGGGTAAGCCAGTTCTCATCATCACTCCGCTCGCAGTGTCTAATCAGACGGAGCACGAGGCCGCGAAGTTTGACATCGAAGCGATAACCTCGCGCACCGGCACCCCGGCAGCCGGAATCACGATTACCAACTACGAACGGCTGCACTTATTCGACCGAGAGAACTTCGGCGGGGTTGTCTGTGACGAGTCCAGCGCCATCAAGTCTTTCGACGGTGCGCGCCGGGCTCTCGTCACAGACTTCATGCGTAAGGTTCCCTACCGACTGTTATGCACGGCGACGGCTGCTCCGAACGACTACATCGAACTAGGCACGTCATCCGAGGCTCTGGGCGAACTCGGCCACATGGATATGCTCGCCCGGTTCTTCAAGAACGACCAGAACACCTCCGCGCCCAGATCCATCCTGCAACGGGCAACGCAGCACTCGGCGATCCGTGAACGGGCGAAGTGGCGTCTCAAGGGCCACGCCGAGGATGCGTTCTGGCGCTGGGTGACATCGTGGGCTAGAGCCGCCCGCTCCCCATCCGACCTCGGATTCGATGACGACGGATTCATCCTGCCACCGCTCCAGACGCGGGAGCATATGGTCCCCGTCCTGTCGGTTCCCGATGGACAACTGTTCGAGCTGCCAGCGCTGGGGCTGCGTGAGGAACGCGAGGAACAACGCCGCAGCATCGAAGAGCGGTGCGACAGGGTGGCGGACCTGTTGGCCGACGCTGATCCCGCAGTCGCATGGTGCCAGCTCAACGACGAGGGCAACCTGCTCACCCGCGTGATCCCTGGGGCCGTGCAGGTGAGCGGGTCGGACTCGTTGGAGACCAAAGAGGACAAGCTCCTAGCGTTCTCCCGCGGTGATATCCGGGTGTTGGTGACCAAGACGGTCATCGGAGCGTGGGGGCTGAACTGGCAACACTGCGACCGGATGACGTTCTTCCCGTCTCACAGTTACGAGCAGTACTACCAAGCCGTGCGCCGATGTTGGAGATTCGGCCAGACCAGGCCCGTCATCGTGGATGTGGTTGCGACCGAAGGTAGCCGCGAGACGCTGCTGAACCTGCAAGCCAAGGCCGTGCAGGCATCCCGGATGTTCGACGCGCTTGTCTCCCACATGAACGACTCGCTCCGCATCCGGCGCGGGCAAGACTTCGACATCCCCACGGAGGTACCCGCATGGCTGTGATGGACCAACTCGTCTGCGACCGTTACGCCATCTACAACGGCGACTCGATGGAGGTTATGGCCGAACTCCCCGCTGACTCCATCCACCTAAGCATCTACTCCCCCCCGTTCGCCGGCCTTTATCAGTACACGTCTAGCGAACGTGACCTATCGAACACGCGAGACTACGACGAGTTCTTCACCCACTTCTCCTTCTTCGTTGAGCAGATCGCCCGAGTGACGATGCCCGGTCGGATGAGCGCGGTCCACTGCATGGACGTGCCGACGGGGAACTCGGGGGGAGATGCGCTTAGCGACTTCCCTGGGGACATCATCCGGCTACATCGGGAGCATGGTTTCTCATACGTCGCCCGCTACCACGCCTGGAAGGAACCGCTCGCGGTACGGAATCGGACGATGCGTAAAGACCTGGCGCACCGGACGCTAGTGGAGGATTCGACCCGATGCTCGGTGGCCTCAGCGGACTACCTGCTCATCTTCCGGGCGAAGGGTACGAACCCGATCCCTGTTGAGCATCCGAGCGGACTGATGTCCTACGCGGGCTCCCGCCCGATTCCCGAAGAGCTGCTGAAGTATCGAGGCTGGGCCGGTAAGCAGACCGAGAACCGTTACTCGCATTGGATCTGGCGCCAGTACGCCTCGGCGTTCTGGGATGACGTTCGCATCGACCGAGTGTTGCCGTATCGCCCGGCTCGCGATCAAGAGGACGAGCGCCACATCCACCCGCTGCAACTGGATGTCATCGAGCGCGCCGTAACTCTGTGGAGCAATCCCGGCGAGACGGTATTG
>JAYVBZ010000116.1:0-5324 GCA_043750215.1 Actinomycetota bacterium | reverse complement strand
GTCGCACACAGCAAGGACCCCATGTTCGACTGGATGCGCCAGGGTATCCAGGTCTTCGAGTGCTGCGCCGAACTGGGGTATCCGCTCTTCAACGGCGGCACGTTCCGCAAGCGGTCCATCGAGGTATTCCCCCACGCCACGGCGGCCGTTCTAGCCGGCTGCCTCCCACCCAAGGGCACGACCAAACGAGTGTGGCGCGAGCGTGTCCTGCGGCTTCAGCGCGTGGCGACCGACAGCCTGACCACCATGGACGCGATGGATGCGGCATTGGCGGCGCTCACTGGGCTCCTCGCGTTGGACGGCCACGCGTCCTACCTGGGCGACATCCGCGAAGGCGTCATCGTGGTGCCGACCCGAGCGCTCGCGCCGCGCTACCGACGGGGAGAGATGACGCAGGACGGCGGAACCACGAAGATGTTCGCGTGGTGCGTGTGCGGGGATGAGGGCTGCGACCGGCTGGTGCCCGTCGGCAGCGAGTTCGCTCCGGGTCACGACGCGAAGCGCAAGTCCAGGCTGTGGCAACAGGTTCGCGACGGGCGGGCCTCGGAAGAGGAGCTGGTGAAACGCGGATGGAGACTCCCACCGGAGATCTGAGGTTCGAAACCAAGGCTATCCACGCCGGGCAGGAGCCCGACCAGGTCTACGGGGCCGTGAACGTGCCCATCTACCAAACCTCGACCTACGCCCAACCCGGCGTCGGGCGACCGAAGGTGTGGGATTACGCCAGGGGAGGCAATCCCACCCGCGAGGCTTTCCAGCAGGCGTTAGCGGCCCTTGAGGGCGGGACGCAGTGTTTCGCTTTCGCAAGCGGGCTCGGCGCATCCACCACGCTGCTGCTCACCCTGCAGCCGGGGGACCACGTGCTGTTGTCCAACGATGTGTACGGTGGCACCTACCGGCTCCTGACCAAGGTGCTTTCCACCTGGGGGTTGGACTGCGACACCGTCGATCTTGCCGACCCCGAGGCACTCGCTCAGGCTCTGCGACCGACCACCAGGTTCGTCTGGATCGAAACGCCGTCGAACCCACTCCTGAAGATCATCGATATCGCGGCGGTGTCTGCCGCCGCGCATCCCGGGGGCGCGCGCGTTGTGGTGGACAACACGTTCGCCACGCCGGCGCTGCAACGGCCGCTCGAACTTGGGGCGGACATCGTCCTGCACTCCGTCACGAAGTACATCGGAGGACACTCAGACCTGATCGGCGGAGCCGTCATCACCAGCGATGAGGGGATCATCGAACGACTCAGCTTCCTCACCAACGCCGTGGGTGCGGTCCCCGGCCCGATGGACTGCTATCTCGCGCTTCGCGGGTTGAAGACCCTGGCTGTGCGGATGCGGGCGCACTGCGATGGCGCGGCTGCGATCTCGGCCTTCCTGGCCGAACACCCAGCGGTGCAGCGGGTCTACTACCCGGGACTCGCCGATCACCCGGGCCACCGGGTCGCCGCCGCCCAGATGGAGAACTTCGGCGGGATGGTGTCGTTCGAACTCGCCACGGGTGCGCACGCCATCCGCACGGTCGAACGCACGCGCTTGTTCTTCCTCGCCGAATCCTTGGGAGGTGTCGAGTCGCTGATCGAAGTGCCGGGACCCATGACGCACGCGAGCGTCGCCGGTTCGGCCTTAGCGGTCCCCGACACGCTGATCAGGCTGAGCGTGGGCATCGAACACCCGGATGATCTGATAGCCGACCTAGCGCAAGCGCTGGCTTAGCCGACCTCTTCACAACGGTCGTGGTGTCGCCGGTCGAGGTGAGGTCGTAGCGGTTCCGCCATTCGGTGGCGGCGGTTCCGTCGTCGCTCGTCGTCACTTCGAACTTCGTCATCGGATCGCTGGCGGTGACACTGCCTTCCATCTTGTGGTCCTTGTCGTTCGGCAACCAGCCGTGGGAACGGAACGTACTTCCGACAGCGTTGGGATCGCCGGAGAGCCACTCCATCCGGTAGGCCTTCGGCGACCAGTCCGCGTGCTTGCCCAGGTCGGCCACCAGCGGCCCCACCTTCTCGGCAGGCGCATTGATGGTCACGGTCCAGGTGAGCGGATCTGGCATCTCGGTTCCCCTCGTCGCCCGGTATCCCCCGGGAGAGCTGGACCCTGCGCCGGGGTTCACGTCGCGGTCAACCAACGGGTCAGGAGACGGGCCGCTTCATATACGCGACGGTCGAGACACCACCCATCGGGTTCTGAACCTGCGACACCCCTACCAACTCCCAACCGTCCTCACCGAACGTGTTCAAGATCTCTCCCGGATTGTGCTCCAGCAGCGGCGCCACGAAGTACTCCCACTTCATCGGTCCTCCCCTTCCAATCGTTGCCTGACCTTCTTGATGCAGACCCCCATGATGACGTCCAGACCTGCCTGGCTGGCGATCTGCGCGGCCTCTTCGTTCACGATCCCTTCCTGGAGCCAGAACACCTTGGCGCCGATCGCCACAGCATCGCGCGCGACCTCTGGCGTGTCCTCGGCGCGGCGGAACACGTCCACTACATCAACGCGGACGTCCGCCGGGATGCCGCGCAACGACGGGTACGCCGGCTCTCCGAGGACCGAGTCCTCGCGCGGATTCACCGGGATGATGGTGTAGCCATGCTCCTGGAGGTAACGGGCCACCTGGTGTGAATACCGGTTAGGTCGCGAACTGAGTCCGACCACTGCGACCGTCTGAGCCTCCCCCAGCAGCGCCCGCAACCCCCGATCTTCAGGCGTCATGGCCTCGCTCACGGAGCAGCTCCATCCGCCGACCGCAGAAGGTCGTGCAACATCTGGCCGGTTGCTCCCCAGATAGAAACGTCGTCGACGTCGTAGGTCCAGCCGGCCCACACGCTGCCGTCCGGACGAACGCGCTCGATCCGGCGCTCGAGAGAAGCAAGGCGTGACAGCACCACGGTGAACACGCCGGCGATCTCGCCGGCATCCACCGTCAGGGTCGGCGAGTGAGTCAACACCCCGACGAATGGCACCACCAGGATCCCGCTGACAAACGTATGGACGGCAGGGAGACTGCCGACGATCTCTACCTCTTCCGGATCCAGGCCGATCTCCTCGCGGGCTTCGCGCAGAGCCGTGGCTCGCAGACCGGGGTCGTTGGGTTCACTCATCCCGCCGGGGAACGACACCTCCCCGGCATGGCGAGCCAACTGATCCGAACGAACGGTGAACACGAGCGACGGCTCGGGAGACAGGACGAGAGGAACCAATACCGCCGCTAACCGGTCGCCGGAAGCGAGCGTGACCTGGGGGTCGGGCTCGAGTCTGTCGCGCAGGTGTGCCAAGAGGTCCGGGTACATTGAGTGCCATGGTAGATGAGGCCACCCTTTCCGCCGCGGCCGCGGCCGTGGACGCTAAGGAGGTGCTGGGGTTCGCGCAGGCGCTCATCGCCGCCCCCAGCGAGAACCCAGGGGGGACCGAGGATCAAGCCGCCGCGATCGCAGCGGACATCCTCACCGGGCTCGGCGCCAGGGTCGAGATCGTTCGCGGCGACGCCGGCCGCCCAAGCGTGGTGGCCACCCTGGGTGACGGAGAAGGCCCGTCATTGGCGTGGAACGGCCATCTCGACGTGGTCCCCGCCGGTTCCCTCGACACGTGGGACCATCCACCGTTCCAGGGAGTGGTGCAGGACGGACGGCTGATCGGCCGGGGCGCCGCCGACATGAAAGGCCCGATCGGCTCGGCCCTCGCCGCGGCTGCCGCGATCGTCCGGTCGGGCATCACCCTGGGTGGCGAGCTGACGTTCCACCTGGCGGCCGATGAGGAACTCGCCGGCATCCACGGCACGAAAGTGCTCTGGGAGAACGGCTACCTCACCCAAGATGCCGCGATCATCGGCGAACCAAGCGAACTCAAGATCGGTCTGGCCGAACGCGGCGGCGCGTGGATCACCGCAACCGCCCACGGAAGGGCGGCCCACGGATCTCAGCCACACCGCGGCGTGAACGCCATCACCTCGATGAGCAGGTTCTTGCTCAGGCTCCCTGAGGCACTCCCCGACATCTCGCACTCGCTGGTCGGAAGTCCCACCGTGAACGCTGCGCTCATCACCGGCGGCAGTGCCCCGAACGTGGTCCCCGACCGCTGTTCGGTGGATATCGACCGTCGCATCATCCCGGGCGAAACCGATCCGAAGGCCGTCCTGCGTCCCTTCGAGGCCTTGATCGATGCGATCCGCTCCGATCATCCGGAGGTCGATATCCATGTGGAGATCCGTGAGTGGACGGAGGCGGCGGAGGCGCCGAGGGACAGCGTGATCGCAGCGCTCGCGAGGACGGCGATCGCGTCTGTGACCGGCGCCCCCGCCGAAGACGTGGGGTTCACCGGCATCACCGACGCGCGCTTCTACATCAACCAGGCGCACATCCCCGCGATCATCCTAGGCCCCGGATCTCTCACGGTCGCGCACACCGCGAACGAATGGGCGCCGGTCGATGAGCTGGTGACCGCCGCACGGATCTACGCGAGGATCTTCGCGGGGTTCTGCGCGAGGTAGGGCATCGGCGTATCCAGGGGTATCCTGGTCCCATGGACACACAGCTCAGCGACGTCATAGCGGTGACGGATCTGGCAGCCTCGAACGCACAGCGCCTGGCTAGCAAGGAAGGCCGCCCCGACGCCATGTTGCGAGTCCGGGTGACGGCCGGCGGCTGCGCAGGCTTCAGCTATCGGCTGAGTTTCGAGGACGCGGCGCTGCCCGATGACCTGACCGTCGCGGCGGCCGACGGCTTCCGGGTCCTTATCGACCCCAAGAGCGCACCGATCGTCCTGGGCTCGACCTTGGACTTCGACACGGCACTCATCGGTGGTGGTCTGAAGATGCACAACCCTCAGGCCGTGCACGGGTGCGCCTGCGGCGAGTCCTTCAGTATCTAGGGTCAGTACCTTGGCGCCGTCGTCGACGCAGACGGTGTCGTGCCCGTCACTGCTGCGCCACCCACCGTGATGGTTCCCATCATCTGCGTCGGGTGATACTGACAATGGAACGCGACTGAACCGGTGAGGTTCAGGGTCACGGTCTTCGACGTTCCGGGTGGGATGTCCTGACTCACACTGCCGTCATCTAGCGTGAAACTGTGTAGATGCGAACCGCTGTTGGTGATCGTCACATCCACCGTCCCTGCTTTCGCGGTCAGTGCGGTGGGCGAGTACGCGAAGTCCATCGCAGTGAGCGAAAGCGTGGTCCCCGACCCCCCGCCGCCACCCGTGCTCCCGGGTGGCCTTACCGTTGGCGATGACGAGCTGCTGCTACACGCGCCCAGGAATAGAGCTCCGACCGCGACCAGGATGAGACTTCGACGCACAAGATCCTCCTTCGGGACGTCTGACCAGGG
>JAYVBZ010000115.1:0-10040 GCA_043750215.1 Actinomycetota bacterium | reverse complement strand
TGGGAGCGCCTGCGGGACGAGGTCCGCTACGACAGCGTGGAGGAACTGGTGGCCGCGATCGCGGCCGACGTCAGCCGTACCCTCGAGCTTGTTCCCTCTGAGGTTGTGAAGTAACGGCAGGTCGGAGGCGCAACGGCCCTGGTAGCCTTGGTGACCGTATGACCATCACCAAAGACGACAGGACCCAGATCATCACCGAGTACGCTCGTTCCGCGGGCGACACGGGCTCTGCAGACGTCCAGATCGCGGTGCTTACCAGCCGCATCGTCGACCTGACCGAGCACCTCAAGATGCACAAGCACGACCACCACTCCAGGCGCGGCCTGTTGAAGATGGTTGGTCGTCGCCGGCGTCTCCTCGAGTACCTCAAGAACGAGGACATCGAGCGCTACCGCGAGCTCATCGCTCGCCTCGGCCTCCGCCGGTAGCACCGACCACCGCAGCGCCTCACGGGGCGCTCGCCGCAAGGAGTGATGCGAACGACCCACTGACCGAACCGAAGGTGGGAACCCCCATGTCGGTTGTCAGTCGCGAGCTCCCGGAACCGTTGCTACCCGGCAGCGCCACCCGGTGGCCCACCACTGAGAACCGGCCGGGTCCCACCTCGTCACCGCGATAGCGCCACGAGGGCGCATCGCCTAGTACAGAGGAGGACTGGCCCAATGGCCATCACCAACATCTCCCGCCCATTCGGGGACCGGGACATCACGTTCGAAACGGGCCGCATGGCTCGACTCGCCGACGGAGCCGTTCTGGCCACCTACGGCGAAACCCAGGTGCTCGCCACCTGTGTCCGTTCCAAGCCACGCGAGGGCATCGACTTCTTCCCACTCACGATCGACGTGGAAGAGCGTATGTACGCGGCCGGCAAGATCCCCGGTTCGTTCTTCCGGCGGGAAGGGCGGCCATCGGAGACGGCGATCCTCACGTGTCGCCTCATCGACCGCCCGCTTCGTCCCACGTTCAAGGACGGGTTCCGTGACGAGGTCCAGATCGTCAACACCATCCTTGGTGTCGACGGCGAGAACCCCTACGACGTCATCGCGATGAACGCTGCTTCGCTGGCAACCAGCCTGGCTGGGCTGCCCTTCGACGGGCCTGTGGGGTCCGTTCGTATGGGGCTCATCGACGGCCAGTGGGTCATCAACCCGACCTTCCAGGAGGTCGAGGATGCAACGTTCGACATCGTGGTCGCTGGGCGCCGGAACGACACCGGCGAGATCGACGTCCTCATGATCGAAGGCGAGGCGCCGGACAACACCTGGCCGCTCTTGGCCTCCGGTGCCACCGCTCCCACCGAGGAAGTCGTGGCCCAGGGCCTGGAAGCCGCCAAGCTCGCCATCGGCATCGTCCTGGACATCCAGAACGAGGTCATCGCAGCCGCAGGCGTCACCCAGCAGACGTGGGAACCCAAGCCGTATTTCGGCGAGGATCTCTACGACATCGTGGCCGGCTACGCCAAGGACCGTCTGGGCGAGGCCATCGTGCCCGACAAGGCCGAGCGCGAAGCCCAGCTGGACGCGCTCAAGGCTGAGGCCAAGGAGCACACGGCGGCGCAGCTGGGCGAAGAGAACGCTGCCCGGATGAGCGAGTTCGGTGCCGCGTGGAAGCAGATCCAGAAGAAGGTCATGCGCAAACGCGTGATCGACGAAGGCATCCGTCTGGATGGGCGTGGGCCCACCGATATCCGGCCGCTGTCGGCTGAGGTCGGTGTCCTGAAGCGCTCACATGGTTCGGCGCTGTTCAGCCGAGGCGACACGCAGGTGCTGAACATCACCACACTGGGCATGCTCCGCATGACCCAGATGATCGACACGCTGGACCTTGAGGACAGCAAGCGGTACATGCACCATTACAATTTCCCGCCCTACTCGACCGGTGAGACCGGTCGTGTGGGTTCGCCCAAGCGCCGCGAGATCGGTCACGGTGCGCTCGCCGAGCGCGCGTTGATCCCCGTGGTGCCCAACGATGAGGAGTTCCCCTACGCGCTGCGCCTGGTCTCCGACGTGCTGAGCTCCAACGGCTCGACGTCGATGGCGAGCGTGTGCGGTTCGACGCTTTCCCTCATGGACGCCGGCGTGCCGATCAAGGCAGCGGTGGCCGGGATCGCGATGGGCATGATCGCCGACGAGGGCAAGTTCGTCACGCTCACGGACATCCTGGGTGCCGAAGATGCGCTCGGCGACATGGACTTCAAGGTCGCCGGTACTCGCGAGTTCGTCACGGCGATCCAGTTGGACATGAAGGTCACCGGCCTGCCCGGTGAGGTCCTAGCCGGTGCGTTGAAGCAGGCTCGAGACGCCCGCTTCAAGATCCTCGACGTGATGGAGGCGGCCCTGGCTGCCCCGCGCGAAGAGGTCAGCGCGAAGGCTCCGCGGATCATCAGCATCCAGATCCCCGTCGACAAGATCGGCGAGGTTATCGGACCCAAGGGCAAGCGGATCAACGAGATCATCGCGGTCACCGGAGCCGACATCGACATCCAGGACGACGGGACCGTGCATATCGGTTCGGTCGAGGGTGGCGAGGGCGCAGATCTGGCGGCCAGCATGATCAACGACATCGCGAACCCCCGGCCGGTCCTGGTCGGCGAGCAGTACGACGGAGTGGTCGTGAAGACCACGACCTTCGGCGCGTTCGTCAACCTGGTGCCCGGGCGGGATGGGCTGGTCCATATCTCGAAGCTGGGCAAGGGCAAGCGCCTTTCCAGCGTCGAGGAGGCCATCCGTGAAGGCGACAAGATCTCCGTGCTCGTCGAGGACATCGACGCGCAGGGCAAGATCAGCCTGAAGCCCGTCGGCGCCGAATGGGCCGTCCCCGAGGGCCAAGCAGACGAATCCGGCGGCGGACGCCCGCGCGGCGACCGCCCTCGAGGCGACCGTGATCGTGGCGGTGACCGCGGCAGCTCCCGTGGTGGCGGAGACCGGGAGCGTTCCGGTAGCCGGTTCCGCGATCGGGACAAGCCTGCCGGCGATGCATAGATGATCGAACGCACCGAGTTCAGCTCGGGGCTGCGGGTCGTGACGGAGCGGATGCCTAGCGTCCGCTCCGTCTCGATCGGTATCTGGGTCCTCGCCGGTTCGAGAGACGAGGCCCCGAAGATCAGCGGCTCGAGCCACTTCTTGGAGCATCTGCTCTTCAAGGGAACCAAGACTCGCACCGCTCTGGACATCGCCGAGGCGTTCGACGCGGTGGGGGGAGACCTCAACGCGTTCACGTCCAAGGAGTTCACGTGCTACTACGCGCGGGTGCTGGACCGTGATCTGGAGATGGCGGTAGATCATCTGGCCGACATGTTGCAGAACTCGGTCATCCGCCAGCCCGACCTCGACGGCGAGCGCCAGGTCATCCTCGAAGAGATCAACATGCATGAGGACTCGCCCGATGACGTCGTCCACGACCTCTTCACAGAAACCCTCTGGCCGAACCACCCGTTGGGTCGCCCCATCCTGGGAACGGTTGCGACCATCACGGACGCCACCAGGGCTAGGGTCGCCGGTTACTACCGCCGTCACTACGTCCCTCGCAACTTCGTGATCGCGGTAGCCGGAAATGTGCGACACGAGCAGGTGGTCAAGCTCTTCAAAGACAGGATGGAGACCGGGCGCGCGCTCAGGGCGGGTCAGGCCTCCACCTGGAACCTGCGTCGCGGTGGCACGCCTCCCTCGCCCTCCGGCAAGAATCTGACGAAGCGGCGGAAGACAGAACAAGCGCATATCTGCCTCGGCACGAACGGTCTGGCCCGGATGGATCAGGACCGGTTCGCGTTCCTGATCGTGAACACGGCGCTGGGAGGCGGGATGAGCAGTCGACTCTTCCAGGAGATCCGCGAGAAGCGCGGTTTGGCGTACAGCACCTACAGCTATCACGGTCAATTCGCCGAAGCAGGCATCTTCACCGCATACGCGGGAACCACCCCGTCACGCGCGCAGGAGGCCATTGGACTGCTTCGCAAGGAACTCGCCTCGATGGCCGCCGATGGGTTGACGCAGAGCGAGTTCGATCGGGCCAAGAGTCACGTGAAGGGCTCGATCGTGCTCTCCCTGGAGGACCCGGGAAGCCGGATGAGCCGCCTGGGCAAGTCGGAGATCGCCCAAGGGGAGATCCTCACGCTGGATCAGACACTCAAGCGCATCGACGGGGTCAGTTTGGAGCGTGCGAATCTCGTGGCGCACCGGGTACTGTCGCAACCGATGACCCTCACGGTATTGGGACCCTTCGGAGCGTCTGCCTTCAAGGGCGCCTCCCCGTGATCCGGGTCGGGGTGCTCGGCGCGCGCGGACGCATGGGCCGAACCGTGTGCGCTGCAGTGGCCGCGGACCCCGACTGCGAACTGGTTGCCGCCGTGGATACAGAGATCGGCGATACCGTTGATGGGGTTGAGGTCTCCGCCTCGCCCGACGCGCTGGTGGCTGCGGGGACCGAGGTAGCGGTGGACTTCACTCATCCCTCGGCAGTTATGGCCAACATCCGCTGGTGCCTGGCGCAGGAGATCCACACCGTGGTAGGGACCACCGGTCTGTTGCCCGAAGACCTCGATGAGATGAAGACTCTGGCCGAGGCTGGTTCGGCGAACGTTGTCGTGGCTTCGAACTTCGCGATCGGTGCGGCCCTCGCGATGCGGTTCGCCGAACAAGCTGCTGCTTGGTTCCCCGACGCCGAAGTGATCGAGCTGCATCACGAGGCGAAAGTCGACGCGCCCAGTGGCACTGCGCTCACCACCGCCCGGCGGATCGCTGCCGCTCGAGGACACGCGCCTACGCTCCCCGGGGGGGACGCTCTGCACCCCGGCGCCCGCGGGGCAGATGTCGAGGGTGTCCGCGTGCACTCCATCCGGCTGCCCGGACTCCTGGCCCACGAGGAGATCCTGTTCGGAGGACCTGGGCAGATCCTGACCATCCGGCACGATTCGACAGATCGAGCGTCGTTCATGCCGGGTGTGCTCCTGGCGATCAAGGCCATAGGCGGACGACCCGGCTTCACCGATGGCCTGGACGCCTTGTTAGGTGGGTAAGGGTGGTCGGACCCTGGTCGTGGTGCTGGCTCATCCCGACGACGACACGTTCAGTGTGAGCGGCACGGTCGCCCTGCATGCCCATGACCCCGACCTGCGGTTCGTTGTGGTGCTGGCGACCAGCGGAGACGCTGGAGAGATCTCGGATCCGGCCTTGGCCACCCGCGAGACCCTCGGTGAGGTTCGGGAAGAAGAGGACCGAGCTTCGTGGCGAACGTTAGGGCGCGAGCCCGACCGGCTGGAGTTCCTTCGGTTCGGAGATGGCATGCTGGACTCCATGGACCCCGACGAACTCATCGAGGCTGTATCCGCGATCTTGGAAGAGGAGCGCCCGGACGTGGTGCTCTCGTTCGGGCCCGAAGGAGTGACGGCGCACCCCGATCATGTGGCGATCGGCCGAGCCACGATGGAAGCCTTCCACCGAGTTCGGTTGTCGTGGCCAGGCTCGTTCCGCCGGTTCCTCCAAACCTGCCTGCCCGAGACGCTCCTAGCCGCATTCAATGAGCAGTTGATCGCGGCCGGTCGCGAACCGTTCGACCCCACGAAGCCGTTCCAGCCGCGAGGCATCCCCGATCATCTGGTCGCGGTGGAAGTGGACACCACCTCGGTATGGCGCCCTCGGATGGCGGCACTCCGGGAACATCGAACACAATCGGAGACCGACATGCCGGAGGAGATCGCGAAACCGATGCTCTCGGCAGAGTTCTACAGCCAGCCGTTCCCCGGTCGCCCCCCCGGCGCCGCCAGGCTCACCGACATCTTCCAGGGTCTCTAGGCGTTCACGCATCCGCCAGGTCCCTCAGTTCGGTCACGGTGATGGCGCCGTCCTTGCGAAGGGTCGCTCGGATCCCCTCGCCAGGAGCGAACGCATCAACTTCCAAGCCCGCCAGACCGAATGCGGCGCGTTCGACGAACGGGGTGTGGCTGATGGCGAGCGCCGTCTCGCCTTCCTGGATCTGTTCGAGGAGGGCTCGGACGCCCAACGCCATGCCCTCCGGGCTCCCGCCAGTCGCGTCCTGGCCCGCCAGCCCCGGGATCACCGAGTGTGGCGGAAGCTGGCCGCCGGCTCCCCGCAGTATCCATGCGGCCGTCTCCGCAGCCCGCTTGGCAGGCGAAACGAACACTGCCGCATACACGTGCCCACCGGCCCGTCCGATGTCCTCTGCCAGCGCCCGTCCGTCCTGGGAAAGCCGATCCGCACTGGCTTCGCGGGTCGCGTGTCGGCGCAGTTCAAGCGTTTTCATGGTCTCTCCTCGAGTGGGTCTGGGCGCCGGTGGTTCGCGTATGATGCCCCATCCGTGAAGCCTCTACACCGAACCTTCGCTCTGATCACCGTGCTCGCGTGGGCGCTTGCTGCCTGCTCGGGCAGCGGATCCGAACCCACCATCGCGCCAACCGGCGGGGCGGATGGCACACCCGCGGCCAGCGTCGTCTTCAAGCCTGGACACTTCGCCTATGACTTCGTGGGCGTGAAAGCGACGTTCGTGATGGACGGACACGCCGCGACCTTGACCGTGCACAACGGCGCCGGGGTGCAGATCGGGCCACCGCGCATCGTGGTCATCGACCAGAAGGATCAGCATGTGCAAGGCACCATCACCGGTGCTAAGCCCATCGACGACGGTGGGAGCGCGACGTTCGCCGTGACGTTTCCCGACATCATCGACCAGACGACCGTAGGCCTGATCCAGATATCGTTCGGCGATGTGGCGTACGGACTCCTGAAGCCCGCGTGACGTGCTACCTGCTGGCAGGCTCGCTCTCGCCGGCGTCCCAACGAGCCAGAACGAATAGCAAGTCACTGAGGCGGTTGAGATAGAGCCGTACGTCGTGGTTGACCACGCGGTCCGCCCGCTCCAGGGCCACCACGTGGCGCTCGGCCCGCCGAACGACGCTGCGTGCAAGATCGAGTGCCGCCGAGCACGGGTTCGCACCAGGAACGATGAACACCTGCGGCAGCGGACGCTCGGCCACCATCTGATCGATCCGTGCCTCGAGCCGTTCAACCATGTCGGGCGTTACCAGCGAGATGCCCGCCGCCAGCTTGTCTCGCTCCGTGGGATTCGTTGCCAGGTCGGCGCCCACCACGAACAGCTCGCGCTGGAGCTGCAAGATCTCTTCGGCCAGCGACGGCGCGGTGCAATGTGCCCTGGCCAGACCCAGTGCCGAGACGGCTTCGTCCGTGGTGCCGTAGGCCTCGGTCGCCGGATCGTCCTTCGGGATCCTGCCCCCGTAGAGGAGCCCCGTGGTGCCGTCGTCCCCGGTTTTCGTGTAGATGCGTGGCATGGGGAGCTAGCATAGGCCCAACCACCGACCGAGACCCCGACGGCGGGGGGAGAGGAGGCACGATATGGCCGGCAGGTTCGGCTCGCTCGTCACCGCCATGGTGACCCCGTTCCGCGAGGATCACGCCGTCGATCATGACGGCGCCCAGCGGCTCGCCTCTCACCTCGTGGACAACGGTTCCGACGCCATCGTGGTCGCCGGATCCACCGGCGAGTCCCCCACACTCACGCACAAAGAGAAGGCCGAGCTGTTCAAGTCCGTCGGAGAAGCCATCCACGGGAGAGCCAAGCTCATCTGCGGTACCGGTACCTACTCCACGGCCGAGACCCTGGAGCTCACACAAGCCGCCGAAGACGCAGGTGCCGACGGCCTCCTGGTAGTTACCCCGTACTACAACAAGCCTCCCCAGCGCGGCCTGGTCGCCCACTTCGAGCGCGTCGCCGCTGCGACAGAGCTGCCGATCATCGCCTACAACATCCCGGGACGAACCGCTACCCGGATCGAGCACGACACGCTCTTGCAGCTCTCCCAGACGCCCAACATCGTCGCCGTGAAGGATTCGACGGGGGATTTCCAGGGCGTTTCCCGGCTCATCGCCGAGCTGCCGGACTTCGAGGTCTACTCGGGCGACGATTGGGCTACGTTCGGCTACATGTGTCTGGGCGCAGTGGGGATCGTGAGCGTTGCCAGCCACCTGGTCGGCCCGCAGATCCGCCAGATGATCGAACTGATCCAGACCGGCGATATCGGTGCCGCGCGCAAGATCCATGAAGCCCTGAGCCCGTTGTACAACGCCCTCTTCATCACCTCGAACCCCATCCCGGTCAAGGCAGCCCTTGAGTTGCTCGGTCTTCCCGCGGGCGTTCCCCGTCTCCCGCTGGTTCCGGCGACTGCGGAGGAACGCGAGCGGGTTCGCAAAGCGATGGAGGTTGCCGGTCTCCTCTGACGCGAACGTCCGGGTCGTCTTCCTCGGTGGAGTCGGTGAGGTTGGTCGCAACATGGCGTGCCTGGAGCTGGCCGACCGGATCCTCATCATCGATGTCGGTCTCAGCTTCCCCAGTGGCGACATGCCCGGTATCGACCTCGTGCTTCCGGACTTCGACTACATCCGCAACAACGCCGATCGCGTCGAGGCCATCGTCCTGACCCATGGGCACGAGGACCACATCGGCGCGTTGCCCTACCTCCTGCGCGAGATCCGCGACATCCCCGTCTACGGCACAGCGTTCACCCTCGAACTCCTGAAGGGAAAGCTCGAGGAGCACAAGGTCGAAGATCGCTGTGAACTTCATCTCGCGGTCCCGGGCGAAGGTGCCACGGTGGGTCCGTTCGTCATGCGGTTTCTGCGCGTGACGCATTCGATCCCCGATGGGATGGCGGTGGTCGTGGACACGCCATACGGCGCGATCCTGCACACCGGCGACTTCAAGATCGATCAGACGCCGATGGACGGCAAGGGGACCGACCTGCACGGGCTCGCCGAAGAGGCGAGCGGCGCGGGCGTGCATCTGTTGATGTCGGACTCCACCAACGCCGAGGAAGCCGGTTACAGCCTCAGCGAACGCAGCGTGGGACCCGTGATCCGAGAGATCGTCGAGAACGCACCGGGGATCGTGGTGGCGGCGTGCTTCTCCAGCCACATCCACCGGATCCAACAGATCGTGAACGCGGCTCGGGTCAACGAGCGGGTGGTCGCATTCCTCGGGCGCTCGATGCACAACAGCGTCGCCGCCGCGCGTCGGCTGGGGATCCTGGATCTAGATGATCGCGACGTCGTCCTCATCGAAGAGGTCGAAAAGCTTGACCCCGGGCGGGTGGTCGTCATCTGCACGGGTTCCCAGGGCGAACCGTATTCGGCGCTAAGCCTCATGGCTGCTCGCCAGCACAAATGGGTGAAGCTCGGCGAAGGCGACACGGTCGTCCTCTCCAGCAGTCTGATCCCCGGCAACGAACCGGCGATCCACCGGGTCGTCGACGCGCTCTACCGGAGCGGCGCCGAGGTGTTTCACATGCCGGCGGACGCCGTCCATGCCTCGGGCCACGCAGGTCAGGAAGAGCTGCGGCTCATGTTGAGCCTGGTCAGGCCGCGGTGGTTCATCCCCGTGCACGGTGAGCGGCGCCACCTCCAACACCACGCTCGCCTGGCGACCGAGGTCGGTATCCCGCCGGACCACGTCCTGATCTGTGAGGACGGCGATCTGGTCGACGTGGGGGAGCGGGTCACCAAGGGGGAGCGAGTCCAGGCAGGGATGACCTTCGTCGATGGGCTGGGGATCGGCGACGTTGGCGGTGAGGTCCTGCGCGACCGCAGGAAGCTGGCGGGTGACGGGGTCGTGGTGGTCGTCGTGACCGTCGATGCTCACACGGGGGAAGTTGTCGCCGGCCCCGATATCGTGAACCGAGGGTTCGTCTATGACGAAACCTCCGGTGACATCCTTGAAGAGGCCCGTAACCGCGTCATGATGTCACTCGAAGACAGCGCGGATGCCAAGGTCATCGACCAGTCCGCGTTGCAACAGAACGTCCGCCGGGTCCTCGGCCGCTACTTCTATGAGGTCACCCAGCGCAAACCGGTCATCCTTCCGGTAATCATGGAGGTGTAGGTGGCGCAGAAGACTTCCCCTTCGCGGCGGGCGCCGTCGCGAGCGCCTGCGAAGAAGAAGACACCGCCCCGCCCCCAGGTACGCGCTGTGTTGTCCCCATGGGCACGTGACGCGATCGGGATCGGCCTGGTCGTCTT
>JAYVBZ010000114.1:0-3026 GCA_043750215.1 Actinomycetota bacterium | reverse complement strand
GCGGGCACCTGCGCGGTGGCACCGAGCACGCTCATCGCGATGGGAAGGTCCATCCCCGCCCCCTCCTTCCGAAGGTTCCCGGGCGCCAGGTTCACGACGACACGGCGGAGCGGCCATTCAAGCCCGGAATTTTCGACTGCCGGTCGGATCCGGTCGCGCGCATCGTTCACCGCGGCGCCCGGTAATCCGGTGAACGTCAGCGCCGGCAACCCCCGGCCGACGAATGCTTCTACCGTCACCAGATGCCCGCCGACCCCGAGCACCGTGACCCCCGTGACCCTCCCGTACATGCAGCCGCACGTTACGCCGAGGGTCTGACATCCGCGCTGCTAGCATCCCCGCGATGCCAGTCGAACCCACGCAACCCGAAGATGAACTCCTCCATTTCATGGATCCCTCGCGCTCTCGCGCGGCGCTCGAGGAGTTGGGCGAGACGACCTGGCGCGAGGCGTTGGACTGGCTCTACGGTCACGCCGCGGACCGACCGATGGGATCTCACGGAACATATCCGGAAGATCGGGAGTCGTTCTTCGGGCCTACGGGTTCACCCTCCGCCGCACCCGCACATCCCATGGCGTGGCGAAGCGTCCTAGATACCTTCCGTACCCGCATCGCGCCCGCGACGTACAACGCGCAGCACCCGGGTTCTTTCAGTTACTTCACGCCGCCGCCGCTGCCGATGTCCATCGCCGGAGAGGTCCTTGGACAATGGATCCATCAAGGAGTCGACGTCTGGCATGCGGGACCCGTGGCCGCCTTCGTGGAAGAGGAGGTCGTCTCGTGGCTCCGAGAGCTGATCGGCATGCCGGATGGAAGTTGGGGCGTCCTGACTTCGGGAGGGGTCATGGCGAACCTTATGGCGCTCACCGTCGCCCGCGACATCCGCCTAGCGCAACTACAGGGTGTTCCCACTCCCCCGCGTGGCGCGCGACTTGACGGCGCGCGGATCTACGCCAGCGATCAGACCCACTTCTCCGTCGCACGCGGGATGGATGTGTTGGGTTTCCCCGAGGAGACCCTGCACGTGGTGCACTCCGACGAACGCTTCCGCCTGCAGGCCGGTGCCGTGGCCGCTGCGATCGACCAAGACAGGGCGGCCGGTCTCACGCCGTTCGCCATCTCCGCCGTCGCGGGCTCAACGAACACCGGCTCGGTGGACGACGTCGTGGGGTTGGCCGACCTAGCAGAGCATCAGGGGTTGTGGCTACACGTGGACGCGGCCTACGGCGGGGCGGCGAGGCTGTCACCGACGACCGCCGCCCGCGTGCCCGGGCTGGAACGAGCGGACTCCGTTACCGTCGACCCGCACAAGTGGTTCTACCAGGGCTATGACATCGGCGGACTGTTGGTGCGTCGCCGGGAGGATCTGCGAGCCACCTTCCACCGTGAACCCGAGTACTACCGCACGAACGACCCCGATGCCGAACCCTTGAATTGGTACCACTACTCCATCGAGGGAACCCGCAGATTCCGTGCCCTCAAACTCTGGATGAGCTGGAAGCACCTGGGCACAGAGGGCTTCGCGACGTTGGTCGAGCACGACGTTCGGCTTGCGGCGCACCTCGCGCAGCGCTGCGCTGGATCTACCGACTTCCAGGCGGTGCCGGCCGAGCCCGAGCTGTCTGTGGTCTGCTTCCGACATGTTCCAGCCGGGATCCAGGACGGCGACCCACGGCTCGACGCGTATCAGACCCGCTTGCAACGCGCACTCGAGGTCGATGGCACCGCGTGGGTCAGCACCACCACGCTGCGAGGATGTACCTACCTGCGCGCCGGCTTCGTGAACTACCTGGCCACGGAGGCGAACGTCGATGCGATGCTGGACGCGCTCCGGCGGCTCTCCCCCGCCGCATGGCCCGATCCGGTCTAGCCGTGTGGCCTAGAACGCGTCCTGGAACACCTCGACCGATGTCTGGCCCGGTCGGCGACCAACCATGACGCTTGCCACGTCGAACCTGACCGCATCCGGCGTCAGACCGTTGGATAACAAGAAGGCCTGCGCCACCGAACGTACCTTTGCCTGCTTGCGAGCCGTGACTGCTTCCCATCCTCCGCCGAACGCGTCGCTGCGTCGCGCCTTCACCTCGCAGAACACCAGCAGAGGTCCCCGTGAAAGCACCAGGTCGAGTTCTCCGATCCGACATCGCCAGTTGCGCGCTCGCAGAACATAGCCCGCGTGCGTGTAGGTCCGAAGCGCCGCCTCTTCACCGATGAAGCCGGTGCGGGTTCGAGTATCCATCTCCATGACCGGACCTTAGGCCTGGGGTACGACGTGCGCGATGCTCAGGCCTCTGCGGGCCCTTCAGGGATGGTGGTGGGATCATCGCGTCGCAAGACTTCGACGTTCACATCGCGGCGAGTGGACACGCTCACACTGGCAACGAACCGGGCCGGTCGGAACATATCCCAGACCCACGCATCGGTGAGGTCCACCTGCACCCATCCGTCCGGCTTGTGCGTGACCTCAACCTGATTCGCTAAGTAGAACCGACGTTCGGTTTCGATCACGAACTGGAACATGGGGAGCACGTCGCGGTATTCGCGATAGAGCTCGAGTTCCCGTTCCTCTTCGAACCGCTCGATATCGTCTTCATTCATCACGGCCAATCCTCTCACGGGAGTCCGCGGTCGCCCCCGAGACGTCCGGGATGTGAACCATCTGACCCGCCCCGAATCCTGGGAGCGCAGCCTGCCCCACACCGGCGAAAGAAAGCCTGTGCACCGGGGTCGGGCCCAGCCGCTCGATCGTTGCCATGTGCTCGGCGGTCCCGTATCCCTTGTGTTGATCGAACCCGAACTCTGGAAAGCGTCGATGGAGTTTGACCATGATCCGGTCTCTGGTGACTTTGGCCATGATGGACGCGGCGGCAACGCTTGCCGCGACCGTGTCTCCCTTCTTGATGGCGAGCGAGGGGCAAGGCATCCTGGGTACGGGGAATCCGTCGGTCAGCGCGTAGTCGGGGCGGGGATCGAGGGCGTTGACGGCGCGGCGAAGCAACGCGATGTTGCAGCGATGCAAACCCCTG
>JAYVBZ010000113.1:0-3025 GCA_043750215.1 Actinomycetota bacterium | reverse complement strand
TGGACCACCGATGCGCTCTAC
The DNA here is from genome assembly GCA_043750215.1 of Actinomycetota bacterium. Lineage (GTDB taxonomy): Bacteria > Actinomycetota > UBA4738 > UBA4738 > HRBIN12 > JANXVR01. The sequence goes on along the minus strand of JAYVBZ010000113.1, from coordinate 3,004 downwards.
CGCGAGACCCGCGACAAGATGGCACGCCGCGTGGAAGAAGGGTGCCTCACCGTCGAGATGGAGGCGGCCGCATTCTTCGCGGTCGCGCAGTTCCGCGGCGTGTCGTTCGGACAGGTGCTCTATGCCGGGGATGATCTCAGCGGCGACGCCTGGGACTCCCGCGACTGGGACAACCACGCCTCCGGACGAGAGATGCTCTTCCATCTGGCGGCCGAGTCCGTGCTCCGGATTCGGTAAGCTGGCGCCGTCATGAAGGGTCAGAATCTGGTCACCCCGCAGGATCTTGGGAAGCGCGTCACGTTCCAATTCGAGTTGCCGAACGGCTACGTCAGTGAAGCAGTCGGTGTGTTCGAACGTTGGGACCAGGCCGCCGAGACCTACTTCGTCCGGAAGAAGGACGGGAGCGAGGTGCGTGTACCCGCACGGGGTGTGCGCTTCGGCAAGATCGTCGCCGCGCCTACCCCGCCCGCCGGCTAGCCCTGCCTAGGAGGTCCGATACATGTCCGAACTGCCCACCTCGCTCATCCGGCTCCGCCTCGGCCAGGAAGACGCGCACTACGGCGGGAACCTCGTGGCCGGTGCCACGCAGCTGAAGATCGTCGGAGATCTCATCACTGAACTGGCGATGCGCTATGACGGAGACGAAGGCCTGTTCCGGGCGTATGAGTCGGTGGAGTTCCTGGCACCGCTCTACGCAGGAGACTGGGTCGAGGCCAGAGGCAAGATCGTGAGCACCGGGAACTCGAGCCGCCGATGTGAGTTCGAGATCCACAAGATCGGCGCTGCGCGCACCGATATCAGCGACAGCGCAGCCGAGTTCCTGGACCAGCCCATCCTGACCCTGAAAGCTGTGGGCACCACGGTGGTCCCGAAGGCACACCAGCGCTTCGCCCATTGACCTAGAGACCGGTAGCCACCGGCGTGTCAGGAGGTCCATCCCGCAGGATGTCCCTAGTGAGTTGGGCGATGCGGCGCGGCGCCGGCGTGAAGCCCACAGGGTTGTCAAGCTCGTCCAGCGTGAACCACCCGTGGCCGACGATGCCCTCACTCCGGCGATACTCCTCGAGCTCGAGATCGACCTCGAGTTCATCGACGCGGTAGAAGAAGAACACCTCGGACTGGCGGATCCACTCCTGGTTCCAATCGAACTGGACCTTCCGGCGCCAGATGACAGAGCCGAGGGCGCCCACCACGGGATGGCCCGTCTCTTCGAGGAATTCGCGGCGAGCCGTGTCCTCCAGGGACTCCCCCGGCTCCATGCCGCCGCCCGGTGTGGCCCAGAATTCCTCGCCGCTGGTCTGGTTCCGGTAGCCGAAGAGCAGGAGACGATCACGCGCGTCTATCGTCAGCAGGCGTACGGCGTTGCGGGGCGTGGGCCTGCTGGGCATCGCGTCAGCGGCGGCGCTTGGGATCTTCCGGCGGGATGAACGCCGCACGAAGTTGCGCATCCACGACCGGAACTCCCGCGCGACCACCAGCCGCAAGATGTTCATCCATGAAGGTGAGGAGATTTGCTCGGGCTAGATAGACCGCCCGCTCTTCAAGCCCCTCGTCGGTCGGACCCGTGTAGAACTCCAAGATCTCGTGCACGAACGTCGGTCCCAACCAGATGGCGAACCCGGCGAGGTCCAGTGCGGGATCACTGATAGCAACATCCGCCCAATCAACGATGGCGGTGAGCCGCGTGCCGTCCTCACTGACGTAGAGATGCTCGCCCTTGATATCTGCGTGACACAGCACCTTGGGTCCGGCCTTCGGCGTGCCGGCGGGGAACGGGTTCACCAAGAACGCATCGAGCCTATTCGCGACGATCTTCGTCGCCCACGCGATCGCCTTGTCGCCGGGGTCAACACCGCCAAGGTCGACGTTTCGTTTGGCGACCCCGGCGATCTTGGCCGCCTTCGCGGGTGTGTTATGCAGCGCCGACAACGCACCGGCGACTTCTTTCGCCAGGGATGTGCGAGCCCATGGCTTGGGCCTGACGATGGGGCCGTCTGTGGTCTGGCCCTGGCGGCCACGGGCACGTTCGAACGCGACGGTACGCCAGGGGAAGGAAGCAGAGGGCGCGCCCACGGCCCGGAGCGGCGGGACCATCGCACCCAGGCGTTGGGTCAACGTGTCGTGGATGGCGATCTCGACGTCGAGTTTCGCCGAGGCTCCTGCGCCCCTAGGGAACTTGATGACCGCCCCCGCGGCCTCCCACGTGTCGAACTCGCCACCTAGCACCAGGGGCTTCAGACCCGTGGTCTTCAGGGTCGGAAAGCCCTCCTCGATGAGGCGCTTCACCACCGGCTTGGACGCGGTGTCAGCCAAAGAAGAGGGGGTATCGGGGAGCGAACTCACCATACGAACGTAGCAGGTTGGAGGGGGCTGGAGACCGGCGGCTAGGTGTTCGTGTCACAGCCCGGCGGCGCTAGGACACGCGGTCCAAGTCGTGCAGGACGCCGAGGAGCTCTTCCACATTGAAGGGCTTCGGGCAGTACGCGTCGGCGCCGAGTTCGGCCGCCTTCGCCCGGTCGCGCAACGACGCCAGTGCGCTCACCACTACGACGCGAGGGCGGTCTTCCATCGGGAGCTTCATGAGTTCCTCGAGCACCGCCCAACCGTCCATCTCGGGCATCATGACGTCGAGCACCATGAGCTTGGGATGGTGCTCGCCGATCTCCGCCATGGCTTCAAGACCATTGCGTGCGGTGAACGTCTCGTACCCCTCCGCCTCCAAGCTGAACTGCAGAACCCAGACGACTTGTGGTTCGTCGTCGACGACCAGCACGCTGGTCCCAAGATTCGATGCGATACCCATCACCCGTAGTTACGACGCGATCACGCCGACCCTGAATCAGCCGCTAGGGTGGTTTCTGATGGACGCAGGCACTAAGCAGAACGCCCTTGGATCGTCCAAGCGGGGGAGGGGGCATAGTCATGCAGAGGGGGTGCCGAACCACGTACGTAGGACTCGTTCAGGAGATGCGTACGCCTGGGCCGGCCGCTACCGAGCCCACCC
>JAYVBZ010000112.1:0-2028 GCA_043750215.1 Actinomycetota bacterium | reverse complement strand
CCCAAGCGCGTCATGCCATGGCGGCGAACCTGCGGAACTGTATGTCGTCCTCCGGGCCCGGGGGTCAACAGGGCGCTGGGCTGACGGTCGCGCAATGCCGTATTCCCCTGCGGGAGTTTCTGCAGAGCAAGGCTTTCGACGTTAACGACATCGGTAACCTTCTGCGGGGAACGTCTGTCAACCTTATCGTGATCGGATGGCTGATCGGTGCCTCACTCGCCGGCGCCGAATGGGCGGCGGGAACCATGACCACACTCTTGGCGTGGGAGCCACGGCGGGTCCGTGTTTTGGTGGCGAAGCTGGTCGCCGCGATCGTGACCGTGCTCGTCTTGACGCTCGCGCTGCAGCTCCTCCTTGCGGGTGGGCTCTGGCTCTTGGCGGCGACCCGCGGGGTGAACGTTCCCGAGCCCGGCCTGTGGCATGGCGTCTTCGGGTCGATGTTGCGGGTGAGCGCGCTGTCAGCGGTGGCAGGTGTCTTCGGTATGGCGATCGCGATGTACACGCGGAGCGTGACCGCCGCCATGGCATCCGGGTTCATCTATCTCGCGGTGATCGAAGGGCTGATCCGCGCCTACCGGCCCGGGCTGGCCCGCTACCTGGTGGGCGACAATGCCGCCGCCTGGATCACCGGACGTCCGTTCTCAGCCACCGACCCCAGCCAGGCGGTCAGTGTCGCGCACGCCGTCGTGGTGCTCTTGACCTACTCGGCCATCCTGGTCACCGCAGCGGCAGTCTCGTTCCGCAGCCGCGACGTCACGTAGCCAGAAGGTCAGCGCCACATCTCCTCGGGAGCGACCTCGCGCAACGGCTCACGTGGCGCGGCAACACGTACCGACTTGGGACCTCTCTCGAGCTCCCGCAGCCTCCGCTGGTTCAACATCAAGCCCGCGATGACCGAAGCGAACGCGGCCAAGATGAAGATCACCGCGGCGTGCCTGACATCGCGTGAGATCGGATCGGCCAGGAACATTTTGTCGAAATGCTCCGGTCCGAGGATCCGAGACCAGTCACCGAGTTGCGCGGTCCCGGCATCGGACCACGATCCCGATCCGACCAGCGGTAGCGCCCCCCGGGGCGCGTCGTAGATGTAGACAGCCGCATCGACCAGGGTGTTCGCCACCCAGGCCATGCAGATCCCGAACGCGACCCAGTTCTTCCGTCGGACCAAGAACCAGACCCCGATGATGAACGGGAACGATGTCTCCCACCCGTTCCCCATGATCAGCGTGATCAACTCGTTGTGGCCCGACGCCAGGCCGAAGAGCGCGTGGCCGCTCTCGTGGACGGCCAGGTTCATCAGGTGAACGGGCAGGAAGGTTTCGTTCCATCTCCAGGCGTCCCACGCATACAACACCACCAGCAGCAACCCTGCGAGGCCGCGCCACATGTCGATCCGACGCTGGGTGTTTTCAGGGAGCGCGAGATCGTTGCGATAGACACCCATCCATCGGGTATCGGCAGGTCGAGTGTCGAACTTACCTGGACGCCGCCACCGGACGTGGTGCCTGCTTGGGCAGCGTCACGATGAACGTGCTCCCCTGTTCGGGGGTGCTTTCGACATCGATGGCACCTCCCAGATGGCCGATCAGTTCCTTCACCATGGACAACCCCAGGCCGGCGCCGCGGAAGCGCCGCGTGCTTGAGGAGTCGACCTGATAGAAGCGATCGAAGATCCGGTCCAGCTGCCCGGCGTCGATGCCGATCCCGTGGTCGCGAACCCAGAAACGGACGCCGTGGCCGTAGGGCTTGGCCACGAGTTCGACGGTAGATCCGTCCGGTGAGTACTTCAAGGCGTTGTCCAGCAGGTTCGAAAGGACCCGCCCCAGCAGATGGCGGTCGGAGTGAAGGATCGGGAGATCCGACGGCACGTCGACCGTTACCCTCGATCCCTCGCTGGCCAACCCCTCGACCACCTCTCGGCTGAGATCTTCAAGGAGCACTCGACCGATCACGACCGTCAGTTCATCGCTCTCGAGCTTCGCTGTGGTGAGGAGGTTCTCGACCAGCCTGAGCAAGCGGTCGCCTTGA
>JAYVBZ010000111.1:0-9902 GCA_043750215.1 Actinomycetota bacterium | reverse complement strand
GGGTGTCTTCGCGGCGTTCCACCTCTATGAGGCTCATCGCTTCACTCCCGCCGAGGAGTTCCGCCGGATCATCCTGGCCGTGTCACTGGCCCTCACGGGATTGGTCACGGTGTCGTTCTGGTCCCAGGCGGCGTTCTCGCGCGCGTGGCTGGCCATCTCGTGGGTCCTCGGGCTTGTCTTTTCGCTTAGTTCCCGCAGGCTGTGGCATTACTGGATAGGCCGTGCCCGGATCGATGGGCGCCTGTCCTTCTCGACCCTGATCGTTGGCACCAACGAGGAAGCAGCCCACCTGGTTGACGTCATGCATCGTCCGGCGTTCGGGTTCAACGCCATCGGCATGGTCACAACCGCAGCAACTGCAGTCTCGTCCGCACCTCTGCCGGTCATGGGCTCGGTGGGGGATCTCCGCGAAGTCATCCGCGAGACGGGTGCCGAGTGTGTCTTCGTCGCATCCAGCGCTATGTCCCCCGAGGAGATGGGACACGTCGCGAAGGCGGTTCGGCTGGAGGGAGTGGAGGTCCGCATCACCGCCACGATGCCCGAGGTGCTCGCGTCCAGGCTGACCGTTCAGCCCATCGGCGGCCTGACGGCACTCTCCCTTCGACCGGTGCGGTTGACCGGGACGCAAGTGATCGCGAAGCGGGTGTTCGACCTGGCCTGCGCCGGGGTCGGGACGCTCCTGCTGTCGCCGATACTTCTGGGCATCGCCGTGGTGATAAAGATCTCGTCGCCCGGGCCGGTGTTCTTCCGCCAGCGACGCGTGGGACAGCGTGGCCGACCGTTCACCATCCTGAAGTTTCGCACCATGCGGGTCGGCGCCGATCAGATGGTTGACGAACTCCGGGCGCGGCACGGCGTTGAGAACCTCATGTTCAAGCTCAAGGACGACCCTCGCGTGACCACCGTTGGGCGGGTGCTGCGCAAGCTCAGCTTGGACGAGCTCCCGCAGCTGATCAATGTGCTCAGAGGCGAGATGAGCCTGGTCGGACCTCGCCCGCCATTGCCCGAAGAGGTGACGAAGTACGAGGATTGGCAGTTCGACCGGTTGGAGGTGCCGCCGGGGATCACCGGGCTTTGGCAGGTCAGTGGCCGCGCCGAGCTGTCGTTCGATGACTGTGTCCGCTTGGACCTGTTCTACATCGAGAACTGGTCCATCGCCTACGACCTCTTCATCGTCGCCAAGACCCTCCCGGCATTGATCTCGGCCCGCGGGGCCTACTGAGTGTGAAGGGCCGGCTGGCGTGCTCCTGGAGGAGCGCCCGGCGCACCGCAACTGACGCCAGGGTTCCCACGGCATGGCGATGACGGGATGGCCCAGCGTCACGGTCGTGGTCCCCACCCGGGGTCATCCCACCCGCCTTCGGCGGGCTCTGGCCTCGATACTGGGGCAGGACTACGCCGGGTACCTCGCGTGCGTCGTGGTGTTCGACCGGGCGGAGCCCTTCGATCTGTCGGACATGCTTCCATCGGCACAGGGTCGAACCCTGGTGGTGATGCGCAACACCAGGACCCCGGGACGGGCCGGTGCCCGAAACACCGGCGTCGATGCGTCCTTCGGCGATCTGATCGCGTTCTGTGATGACAACGCAGAATGGTTGCCGGGCAAGCTCTCGGCCCAAGTGGAGGCCATGCGCGCGGATCCGGACGCCCATGCGGTGCTCGCGGGTATCGAGGTCTGGCGCCACGGGGTCCGCACGCCGAAGGTTCCCGCCGGCATCACCCTGACCAACCAGGACCTGTGTCGATCTGGCTCGATGGACCTGCATTCCTCGACGTTCCTGGTGGAGCGAGAGGCGTACGAGGGCGCTGTCGGTCCGTTCGACGAAGGATGCCCCCAGGGCTACAGAGACGGCTACGAGTGGCTCCTGCGGGCCTCGGCGCAAGCCCCCGTGGTCGTGGTACGTGATCCGCTGGTGCGCGTCTACCCAGAAGAGAGCCATGACGTCGCTGAGCGGCCGCACACCGTCATCGCAGGGATCCAGTATCTGTTGGACGCCCATCCGGCCCTTCGCGGCTGCCGCCAGACGCTCTCCCTGATGGAAGGGGAAGCCGCATCCGCCCACGCGGCGCTGGGGCATTGGCGGGAAGCGCGTCGGTGGGCCGTTCGAAGTATCAGGCATCGGCCTTCCGACACCGGGCGCTACCTTGCCCTGGCGGTAAGCCCCAGGCTGGCTCGGCGTCAGGGCCCGACGTGAACGAGTGAGATACCCGCACCGTGGGTGGTCGTCATCCGGTCGGCCTGGCGCGCGGCTACGAGCTTCGCTGTTGCGAACCATCCCTCAGCCCGATCGAAGTCGCCGGAGGCGGTCGCTTCCGCGTACTCCTTCGCGATGAGATCCAGGGTCAAGGATCGCAGCTTCATGAGGGGGGTATCGGCCGCCGGGAAGTCTCCCTTGAGCGCATCTCCCCGGCGATCCGCGCAACGGAGCAGTGGGGTCGACCTGCACTGCTACCCTTGTCAGCGATGAAGATCGCCTATCAGGGAGAGTCCGGCGCGTACTCAGAACGGGCTGTGCACGGACTGTTCCCTGCTACCGACACACTGCCGTGCGACACCGTCCGACTGGTATTCAGCCGAGTTACCAGTGGGGAGGCCGATTTCGGCGTCGTCCCCTTGGAGAACTCACAAGCGGGTTCGGTCAACGAGACGTATGACCTCCTCTTGAACACGAGCCTGCTGAAGATGGTTGGGGAGGTGATCGTTCGCATCGACCACGCGCTCCTGGGGGTGCCCGGCGCGCGACTCGAGGATATCCGTCGGGCGCACTCGCATTGGCAGGCGCTGGCCCAATGCGACGACTTCCTTGCCTCGATGCGGATCGAGCCCGTCCCGGTACACGACACCGCCGGTGCGGCTCGCAAGATCGCGGAGGCGGGGGATCGTCAGGAGGGGGCGATCGCGAGTGTCGTCGCGGCAGCTAACTACGGTCTGGCCGTCCTTGCCGAGCGGATCCAAACCGACAAGGAGAACTTCACGAAGTTCGCGGTGATCGGCTCAGAGGAAGCGGGCCTGGGTCAAGCGGACAAGACGAGTCTGGTCATGGCGGTTCGAGACCGGGCCGGATCGCTCCTGGCATCGTTGAAGCCGTTCGCCGATCGTGGCCTGAACCTCCACAAACTGGAGTCCCGCCCGCGACCCGGCAAGGCGTTCGAGTACGTGTTCTATGTCGATCTCATGGCGCCTGCCGACGACCCCGCAGTCCAGGATGCGTTGAAGGAAGTCCAGGAACACACCTCGCTCCTTCGGATCTTGGGTTCCTATCCATCTGCGGGCGCGGCAGTGTGACCCTGGCCACGCGCTCTGCCCGATAGGCTCACGCCCTGATGTCCGCTGAAGGGGACCGCCGCCGTCCGCAGGTGCCCTTCGCCGCGGTGTTGTTGTTGCTCGCGATCGTTGCCGTTGCCGCATACCTGGCAACCAGCGGTCGCGGCGGACCTTCCGTCGCGGCAGCGGGTGGGCCCTCGCCCGGGAGCAGTCCGCCGGCATCGGGTTCACCCGGCGCCGGTGTGATGCCCTCGCCCCGTGTTGATGCGACCGGCGTCGCCACACCGGGTCCGATCGATCCTGCCCACCCAGGGCTCCGCACCTTCCGGGGGAACTACAGCCGCGACTACTACGGGGAAGGCCCGGTGCCCACGCACCCCGTGATCCGCTGGCGATTCCCGCAGACCGGCAGCCTCTGCGGCGTGAGTTCGGACAAGATCTTCGGCACGCGAACGTGGTGCGGCACCGGCTGGACGGGACAACCGAACGTGAACCCCCTGGCGCACAACACGGTCGAGGTTCGCGAGGGCGCCTACGACGGGAAGTATCACTTCCTGGATGGGGCCACCGGGTTGCCGACGCGTCCGCCGCTTTCGACCAGGGACCTCGCCAAGGGGTCGGCGACCAGCGACTCGAACGGGTATCCCCTCTACTACGGGGGGTCCCGTGACAACTTCCTCCGGGTCATCGGTATGGACGGAGCCAAGCCGCACGTCCTGTGGCAGTTCAACTCGAACTCTCAGAAGGGGAGGGTGTGGAACAACGACTGGGACGCTGCGCCGCTGCAGGTGGGCGATTACTTGCTAGAAGGGGGCGAGAACTCCTGGTTCTACGTGATCAGGCTGAACCGCGGATACGACGCCGCGGGTAACGTGACCGTGGATCCGAAGATCGTCATGCGCGTGCCCGGCTGGGACGCGCAGCTACGCCAGCAAGTGCACGACACAGATATCTCGATCGAGAACTCGGTGGCGTTCCGCGATGGTGTCGCCTACTTCTCCAACTCTGCCGGCCTGGTCCAGGGCTGGGATATCAGCGACATCCTGAGCGGAGGGACGCAGTACACGCGCGTTTTCCGCTTCTGGGACGGTGATGACACCGACGCCACGATCGTGATCGATCCGGCCGGAGACCTCATCGTTGGACGCAAGATGGAGGAGAACGTCGCGCGACCCGAGTCGTTCCCTCGCGATCATCAGATCGGGAGCCTCATGAAACTCGACCCCTCGCATCCTGGCGACCCGGTGGTTTGGTCGGTGCAGATCGGAGGGTTCGCGCCGGACAACGGGATCTTGGGTACACCTGCCCTGTACGACGGCGTGGTGTATGCCACGTACACGGAGGGCGGGGTGGTCGCCGTCGATGAAACGACGGGCAAGCTGTTGTGGAACCTCCCGCTCGCCGGTCCCACCTGGTCATCGCCGGTGCCGATCGACGGGAAGCTGATCATCGGCGACGGCGCAGGCTTCCTGAACTGCTTCCAGCTGAATGCCAACCACGCCAAGCCGCCGCAGCTCCTCTGGCGTCTGCCGTTGGGCGGGATCATCGAATCGACCCCGGCCGTGTGGCACGGATGGATCTACGTCGGCAGCCGCGACGGCGGCATCTACGGCATCGCCGATCCCAACCGGTAAGGCCCGCTAGCCGCCGAACGCCAGGTGCCGCCAGTGCGTTGTCCCATAGAGGGAAAGCGCGACCGTCAGTGCTGCCAGCGCAGCGAATCCTCCGATGAAGATGAGTCGCTTCGTCTGCCGAGATCCCGTGCCCTCCGCGATGAAGAGGGCGACCACCCCGACCACGAGTCCGCCGACATGGGCCCGCCAATCGATGGCTGTGATCTGGAAGGACAGGACCAGGTTCAGGACCACCCACGGCATGATGGCCCGCAGTCGTCCCCGGTAGAAGCTCATGTTGCGACGACGATAGTTGTAGGCGACGAAAGCCCCCATGAGCCCGTAGATAGCTCCCGAGGCACCCACGCTGGGCGAGATCGTCGAGGCCGCGGCGTAGGAGAACGCGCCGCCCGCTAGACCGCTGATCAGGTAGACGGCAAGCATCTTCACCGATCCGAGTTCGTCTTCCAGGATGGTGCCCAGGAGCCAGAGCCCATACATGTTGAGCGCGATGTGGATCATGCCGGCATGGAGGAACATGCTGGTGAATAGGCGCCAATACTCACCGGTGGCAACTCCGACATAGCCGCCGGAGGCCGCAGGCCAAAACGGAACAGAGGCCCCCAGTCGAACCAGTTGGTTCGTGGTTGGCCCCGCGAAGAGGCTTCCGGGCCCGCCCACCCCAACCTCCAGGACGAACGCGGCCAGGTTCAGCGCGATGAGGACGTTCGTGACGCTCGCCGTGGTCTTGCGTGCGCCGACCGCCACCGCTCGGCGTCCGCTTCCCTTCGCCAGCTCACGCTTGGATCGACCTACACACTCCGGACATTGGTACCCGACCGGCGCGGCGACCATGCAGTCGGGGCAGATGGGCCGGTTGCAGCGAGTGCAATGAACGCCGGTCAGCTGGGAAGGGTGGCGGTAGCAGTACTCGGGAGCCAGCGCGGACGGAGGTGGGGGGAGAGATCCTGGGTTCGCCATGGGAGCCATGGTACGGGCAGGCTCGCGATATGCGGCTAGGGCGTGTGGGAGTCGTGCTCGTGGGGGTCCACATGCACGGCTGCTTCAGCCAACCGAGGGACGTCGTGCAAGAGTGCCCCCCGAACCCGTTCGGCGATGTCGTGCCCTCTTTCGACCGAAAGGGAAGGGTCGACGTCGATGCTGAGCTCGGCCCGCAGTTGATGACCAGTCCAGCGCGCGCGGGCCTCCCCGATGTGTTCCACGCCGGGTACCGCCGAGGCGATGGCCTCGATGAGGGTCACCGTCTGCTCGTCCGTTCCATCGAGCATGCGATGGAGCACCGATCTGGCGGCTCTCCCAAGGGTCAGGAGGATGACGGCGGTGATCGCGAGGCCGATCGCCGGGTCGGCGCGATCGAACCCGGCCAGGGACGCGATCGCCGACACCACCACACCGAGGGATGCCAGGCCATCCGTTCGTGCGTGAAGGCCATCAGCGATCAATGCGGCGGACCCGATCCGCTTGCCCACACGGATCCGGTAGATAGATACGATCTCGTTGCCGACGACCCCCGCAACCCCGGCGGCCAGGACCCATGGCACGTGCGTGAGTGACTCCGGGTGCACCAGGTGGCGCGCGGCCGTGATGGCGGCAAGCACCGCCGAGGCTGCGATGAGCAGCACGATGATGATGCCCGCCACGTCTTCCGCCCGGTGATAGCCATACGTGTAGCGCCGGTTCGGCGGCCGCCGGGCCAGACGGAATGCGATGAGGAGCGGGATCGCGGTCAGCGCGTCCGTGAAGTTATGGATGGTGTCAGCGATAAGGGAGACGGATCCGCTCAAGACCACGACGGCCAGCTGTGCGCCGGCGGTCAGCGCCAGGAGGCCGAGCGTGATCCAGGTGACGCGGACGCCCTGCGAGGTTGCCATGAGCGATACATCCGCGGGTCCGAAGTGTTCGTGTCCGTGATCGTGGATGGTCGCATCGCCGGCGCCCGCGGACGGATGCGCGTGCTCGTCCTCGTCCTCGTCGTGATCCACACGGCGGAGCATAGTCCCGCCAGGGAGCTGGTCAGTGGCCCATCTTCGGGAGTTTCGCCAGCTCCTGTCCCACGGTGTTCGGGTCGAAGAGCGGACCCCACCGGTTCAAGATGGTCCCATCGGCCCCGATCAGGTACAGCCAGGGTTCGGTGAGGTCGTTGTTGCGGTAGAGCCAATCCGCAGCTGCCTTGTTGATGACGGCGCCGCTGCTGGCGAACTTCCGATAGATCTCGACATGAACGAACACCGCACGGTCGCCGTACTGCTTGGCCAGCGACTGGACGGCGTCGGTGGTGGGTCCGCAGAACTGGCTCTGGCAATAGACCGGTGTTGAGAAGATCGCCAAGATGGGCCGGTGTTGTGCCATCGCCGCACGGATCGTGATCTGGTGTAGCTCGGGGTCCGGGATCTTCGCCCCGCCCTTGGCCCGCGAGTCGATGGCGCCGGTCGGCTCGCCTTTCGTCCCGATGATCGGATTGTCCACCGGTATAGCTTTCTGGCCGGGCGCCGGCAGGATAGGCGCAGCACTCACGTTGAACGCTGCGGTGAGTGTCTGTGGTCCGGAGCCGCTCACATCGACCGTGACCCTCGCCTGCCAGATGCCGGCCTGGTCGAACTTCATCCCGGATGCCAGATACACGCCCCTGGCGTCGGAGGCGTTACTGAGCGCAGGTGCTGAAGCATCCGGCGTTGTCCCGGGAGCCGCAAGGTAGGTTGCCGTGGCGTCGCTCTTGGCTACAGGCTGCCCAGACCCATCGGCACCGAGGTAGTCCAGATGCACCTTCACGGTTCCGAACGTCACCAGCTGCACCCCTTGACCGTTCGAGTGCTGGATACCGACCTCCAGGTCCTGGGCCGGCCCGACGTAGAGGTCGCTGCTGGCTACTTGCATCGAGAATGTCGTATCCGCGCCCGAGGACGGCGCCGTTGGTTCAGGCGTCGAATTGCCGGTACACGCGGCAGCGAGGGCGGTGAGTGCCAGGCTCGCGGTGAGGATCCGAAGACGTGTCATGGGGGTCATCTTCTCGCGTATCGTCCCCAGCGTCGAGCGTTCAACCCCGTGGCCTCACTCGATCGCGCCTTCCAGTCGTAGGAGGAACCGTCGGCGCTCGTCGTGACCTCCGTAGGAGCCCAGGGACGGACCGGCGCCCACGACCCGATGACACGGAACGAAGAGCTCGATCGGACACCGCGCCAGGGCGCCGCCTGCGGCGCGGGCCGCGCGCGGACTGCCGGCCGCCGCGGCGATGTCACCGTAGGTTCGCAGCTCGCCGTAGGAGATCGAGCGGGTCTGCTCCAACACTCGGCGAGAGAACCCCTCGCCGACGGACGTCAGGTCAACCGGTGTCTCGAACCGTCGCAAGCGGCCCAGGAAGTAGGAATCCAGTTCTCGGCGAACCGGGTCGGATCTCGCAGCATCCTCAGTGAGCCTGGTTCCGAGTGCCTGGGCCAGCGCCTCGGGTCCGTCCCGTTCCTCGGTCGTGAACGTCGCCACGACGCCGGCCGGACTTAGCACCACGGTCAGGGGCCCTAAGGGTGTGTCGGATACCAGGCAGGACAGCATCACACCGGCGGCCACGGGAACGGCCGGCCGGGGCCGGGCTCGGGATAGACCCCCGCATGGATGACGTCGCGTGCACGCACCGACATAGCGTCGAGTTCGGCGGGGGAGAGGAGGGCGGAGAGCTCCTCGCGCAGAGAACCTTCCGCGAGTGAGGTGGAGAGACGCGCAACGTCCGCGAGCAGCCGGGGCTCGATCGGTTCGCCGACGAACGTCCAGATGACCGTTCGGAGTTTCGGCTCCTCGTGGAAGCAGACACCGTGATCGATCAGCCAGATGGTTCCGTCGGGAGCCAGGAGGCAATGCCCGCCCTTTCGGTCCGCGTTGTTGATGACCAGATCGAAGACCGCGACCTTCCGGAACTCCGCGGCCCGTTCGACCTCCAAGGTGAAAAAGTGCTGGGACGGATCGAAATCCACGAACAGCTGGACCGAGCCCACCCCGTGGGGACCCTCGCGCACGATCGTCGGCGGAACGTTCGGCCAGCCCAGCTCGCGGCTGACCACATATGCCGCGGCTTCACGCTGGTGCAGCGTGCCGTCGGGGAAGTCCCACAGCGGAGCCTCTCCGCGCTGCGGCTTGTAGACGACCAGCAGGCCTTCGGGTTCCTCGCTCGTGCGGGCCAGGAACGCGTAGTTCGACGACTCGGGGAGAACACCCAGCAAGGCAAGTTCCCCGTCGACGAGTGCCCTCGGTATCGCCGGGTCGTTCACTCGCGCTTCGAATGCCCGTTCATCGCGGGACATGCGTGGCCTTCCGGCGACATCGGGTTGCCGCAGAACTGGCACAGAGGCCGGCCGCGTTCGGCCACCGCCGACCCATACCGGGAGAGCGCGAACATCTGTTCCCTGCTGACCCAGGCTTGGATCACCTCGGGCTCGGGCAACCCATCAGCTCGGGGGTCATCCTCCTCCAGCTCCGGTACGAACTCTTCGAGCTCCAACAGGAAGAGATCGCGATCCTGGTCGAACGCCAGCGACAGCCGACCGGCCCGCCACCTCGGTTCGAAAGGTTCCTCCAAGGCCATGGCGTCGTCGTCGGGTCCGGTCCCCGTCGCCAGCTCCAGGGTGGCCAGGAGCTCCAGCACTGACGCCGCGAGAAGCTGGATCTGCTGTTTCTCCACGATCACCGTGACGAGTTCGGTGCCGCGCGCTTGCAGGTAGAACACCCGCATCCCGGGTTCGCCGACGGCGTCGGCAGTGATCCTTTCGACGACTCCCAGGTCCATGGCGCTTATCCTCGCAGGTTCTTGCCCTTGGGCCGGGTGTTCGCGCCGGGGTTGGCGGCGACTTGCCACGGCGCGTCGACCTGTCCGGGCCCGAAGCGTCGCAACGCGCCGACGGTGTCGTTAACCAGGAGAACCGCTGCGCGACCGCCGCCGACCGCGAGCACGGAAACCGATGCGGTGTCTGCGACCATCCGCTGGAACGCGTCGAGCCCGGCACCGCTGTAGTGATTCA
>JAYVBZ010000110.1:0-3024 GCA_043750215.1 Actinomycetota bacterium | reverse complement strand
TTTGAATATAGCAGACTGGGCCGCGGTATCGTGCGGACCATGACCATCCGTATCGGTATCGGGCTCTTCACCGGGCAGCTCCCGGCGGACTCCGCACAGACCTACGCCGAGAGCTACCGGGAGACGCTGGAACTGGTTCGGCTGGCTGAGGCCTTGGGTTTCGATTCAGCGTGGGTGAGCGAACATCACGGCGCCTCGGATGGCTACTTCCCCTCCCTGCTGGTCATGCTCGCCGCGTTCGCTGAAGCCACGAACCACATCAGGCTGGGGACGGGGGTGATCCTCACGCCGTTCCACGATCCGCTTCGGCTGGCCGAGGACATCGCCACGGTCGATCAGCTCAGCGGCGGCCGGCTTACCGTCGGGCTCGGCCTGGGTTGGCGGGAAGAGGAGTTCCGGATGTTCGCGATCCCCGTCGGCGAGCGCCTGACACGGACCATCGAGACGGTCGAGGTGCTCCGGCTCGCTGCTGGTGGGCAACGCTTCACCTTCCACGGCTCGGCGTTCGACTACGAGGACGTGCGAGTGACACCACCCGCCGCGCAAGTCGGTGGCCCGCCGATCGTCCTGGGTGGATACGTTGATGCGGCGCTTCGCCGCGCGGGTGCCCTGGGCGACGGGCACATCACCGACGCCGACGACCTTGACCACGTCCGTCACGCGCTGGCCCTCATGGAACAGGGAGCCCGCAGCGTCGGGAAGGATCCATCGCAGCTTCACCTGGTCCTTATGCAGAACGCATGGATCGCCGAACCCGGCGCGGACTGGTGGAAGGAGGTCCGAAGTGGCGTGATCCATCAGTTGGGGATGTACGAGGCTTGGGACCACGGTCACGACACGCCCTCACACGACTCCGCAGAGCCGACGGTGGCGGACGAAGCCGCCGCTCGGACGGGCACCGCGGGCGGATCCGCCGAAGAGATCATCCAGCGCCTACGCCCGATGGTCGAGGAGTTCGGCCATCGAGCCAACTTGGACGTGGTGGTGCGCCTCCACTACCCGGGGATGGCCTTCGACACGGCGGCCAGGGCCGTGGAGCGGTTCGGCGAGACAGTGGTCCCTGCGCTCAAAGGCAGCTGACGCAAACCTCTACTCCGTTGAGTTGCAGGTCTCCATCATCCGTTCGCTCCACGAGTCCCTCATTCGTCAGCGCGTGCGCAGCCTCCGCGACCCGTTCGCCCGCAGCATCGATCACGTGTGAGAGCGCGGAGACGGAGAGCGGTCCGTTCTGGCTGAGGACGCGAACGAGTGCTCCGCGAAGCTGTCGCGTCGAGCCCTCGAAGACAGGCTGCGATCGGGCGCTGGACCGACCTTTTCGCCTAAGGGTTCGGAACTGGCACACCGCCTCCAACGGACACCGCTCACAATGGGGCGAGCGCGGCCGGCAGAGCGCGGCTCCGACATCCATCACCGCTTGATTCCACGCACCCGGATCGGAGGGATCCAGCCATGCCTGTGCATCCGCGCGCAGGCGCGCGGGGGCGAGTTCGTCGGGTTCCACGCCGTGCAAGACACGGGCGGCCACGCGGCGGATGTTCGTATCCAAGGCCACGACGGGCGAGCCGAACGCGATCGACGCCACCGCGGCCGCCGTGTAGGGTCCGACACCTGGGAATGACCGAAGCACCTCGATGTCGCTCGGGACCACGCCGGCGTGGTTGGTCACGATCGACTTGGCCGTCTCGTGCAAGGCGAGCGCTCTTCTGTTGTAACCCAGCCCTTGCCAGGCGCGCAGAACATCGGCTCGCGAAGCGGCGGCCAGGTCCTGCACGGTGGGGAACCGTTCGATCCAGGCGTCGAACGCGAGTGCGACGCGGGATGCCTGCGTTTGCTGGGCCATGAATTCGCACACGAGGATGGGATACGGCTTGCGGATGCCCCGGCGCCAGGGGTAGAGGGCTGCCCGTCCCTGGTACCAATCGGCGAGTTCCGCTGCGCCGGGCCGGACGTCGATTTCCTTCGAGGCGATGAGCGGACTAGGCTCGGCCACGATGCCTGCCGTTCGAGAAGTCATGAGCACGGATCTGGTGGTGGTGCCGCCCACCGCAACGATCGCCGAGGCGGCGACGGTCATCGGCGCCCGGGGTGTGGGCAGCGCCCTGGTCATGGATGGGCCCGCGCTGCTGGGGGTGTTCACCGAACGCGACGTCGTGAGGGCTGTGGCGCAGCACTTCGACGGCTCGGAGCATCAGGTCCACCTCTGGATGACCCGCGAACCGATGACGATCGGTCCCGACGCGAGCACAGGGGAGGCCCTCGACACCATGCTGGAGCACGGCTTCCGCCACCTGCCGGTCCTTGAAGGCGGGTCCATCGTGGGCATGGTGTCGATGCGAGACCTCCAGCCGGGCCCTGCTCGACGCCACAGCGCCGAGCGTCACGGCTAGAAACCGGCCCTCGCGCCTTTGTCGGGCATGGCTTCAGCCGTCTCTTGCAACGCCTTGAACGTCTCGCGGAACACGTCTCCCACGAAAGACGCGGGCTGGCTCCCCTGCGTGCCCATCGCGCCTCGCACCGCTGAGGCGGTGATCTCCACGGCTTTCTCGAAGATGTGCCAATCGGTGTCGCGGGTCATCCGATCCTCCTGAGGTTGAGCGGTTGATGAGACCCTCAGGCTACCGCGACCTAGTTGTAGGCGCGGAGCCCGGTCAGCGCGTGGCCGACGATCAGCGTGTGGATCTCTGACGTGCCCTCGTAGGTGAGGACCGATTCAAGGTTGTTGGCGTGGCGCATCACGGGGTATTCCAACGTGATGCCGCTGGCTCCCAGGATCGTCCGGGCGCTGCGAGCGATGTCCAGCGCCTCGCGCACATTGTTGAGCTTGCCCATGCTGATGTGTTCGGGGACCAGTATCTGCTGGTCTTTCATCCGGCCCAGGTGCAGTGCCAAGAGGGTGCCCTTGCCGATCTCCAGCGCCATGTTCGTGAGCTTCTCCTGCGTCAGCTGGAACGCGCCGATCGGCTTGCCCCACTGCACGCGGGTCTGCGAATGCTCGAGCGCACATTCGAAGCACGCGCGAGCCGC
>JAYVBZ010000109.1:0-4959 GCA_043750215.1 Actinomycetota bacterium | reverse complement strand
CGCTGCTGCTTCCCCTACCGCAACAGTCCGCGCCCATCCACCCTGTCTGCGCCGAGAAGGTCGCGGTGTGAGGAAAGGGGATGCGAAGACCCTCGTCACCACCCTCCTCTTGCTCGGAGCTGGGATGACGGTCATCGGGATCTGCGCGCATGAGTTCCTGTCTCGCGGAACGACCCGGGTCGGCGGCATCTCCGTCGCTAACTACCAGGCCGAGGCGCAGGTGCAGAGCAGTCCGGCTCCCGACTTCACGATGCCCGCCCTACAAGGCGGGGGGAGCATCACCTTGTCCTCCCTGCGCGGACACGTCGTCGTGCTGAACCTGTGGGCTTCCTGGTGTGCTCCGTGTCGCTTGGAGGCGGCCGGGCTGGAGGCGACGTTCAAGGCATATGAGGGTCAAGGCGTCCGATTCCTCGGAGTCGATATTCAGGACAACAACGCCGCCGGACGCTCGTTCGTGTCTGAATTCCACATCACCTACCCGAGCGTCGTCGATCCCGCGGGGCGAGTTAACTTCCTCTACCGGATACTCGGCCTGCCTACGACGTTCATCATCGACGCGAACGGCCAGATCCGCTACCGGTTCCTCGGTTACTTGCCCGCCAACATCTTGCGACCCGCGTTGGACAACGTCTTGGCCGGGAAGCCGTGATGGGTGCCCTCGGGCCATTCGCGCTCGCGTTGCTCGCCGGAGTCGTGTCCTTCTCCTCGCCGTGCTGCCTCCCATTGATGCCCGGATACCTGTCCTTCGTCAGTAGCGCTTCGGGCCAGAGCTCGTCCTCCACCGCGGTGATCACCCGTTCACGCACGATGGCCGCCGCCGTCCTATTCGTGGCCGGCTTCGCGCTCACGTTCACGATCATGGGTGCCGCGGTATCCGCTGCGGGCTCGGTGATCCTGGCTCACCGTGAAGCGTTGACCCAGGTCTCGGGCGTGTTCGTGATCACGATGGGTCTTGCTTCCGTCGGCCTGCTCAGGATCCCGTTCTTGTTCCGAGAGATGCGTCCGGGCCTAGCGCGCGTGCACCCGGGACCCGCCGGTGCGCTTCCGTTGGGGGTCGCCTTTGCGATCGGGTGGACACCGTGCATCGGACCGGTGCTCACGGCGATCATCGCCGGTGCGGCGAGTTCGGGAGGAGCCTGGCGCGGAGCGACGCTGCTCCTGGTCTACTCCCTCGGTCTCGGGATCCCGTTCCTCCTGCTTGCGCTCGGGTATTCGAGATCGCTCAAGGTCTTCTCCTGGCTCCGCAGACACGGTCGTGGGGTCGAGATCGTTGGAGGGGCTCTCCTGGTGCTCATGGGCATCCTCATGATCACCGGCGCATGGACGCGGATGTTCGCCCCGCTGCTCCACTTGTATTCGCGCGTTGGGTGGCCGCCGATATGAGGTTGAGGCGCCCCGTTATCGCAGCGGCCGTCGCTCTCGGGATCGTGCTGGCGATCCCCGGAGTCGCGTCTGCTCATTCGGGATTCACCTCGGGCGTGCCGGAGCCGGGTTCGGAGCTCGGGACCACCCCAGGAGTCGTGGTCCTTCGGTTCTCAGAGCTGCTCAATGTGACTGGGGGATCACCGACCGTTCCCTCGTTCATCTGGGACAGCTTCAGACCCTTCACCGACGCGCGCGTCATCGGTCACCAAACGCTCGGCGGGGTCAAGACGGACGTCGTGGCGTTCTTCAACGATGGCTCCGGGTTCCCCATCTGGTTCCGCTTGTGGATCGACGACTCGGGGCTGGTCCATCGAGCCGAGATGCGGGCGCTCGGCCATTTCATGGACGAAACCTACTTCGCCTTCGACAAGCCCATCTCGATCGTCCCTCCGGTCGGTACGAACGGCGGAGCCAATGGGTAGCGGGATCTTCTTCGGGGGCTCCGTCGTCGCGGCAGTGATCGCGGGGACGGTTGCGTTGTTCGCACCGTGTTGCATCTCGGTGATGCTCCCCGCCTATCTCGCGAGTTCCTTCCAGAACCGGAAGGTCTTGCTCGCGATGACGTTCGTGTTCGCTGCGGGGGTCGCGACCATCATGCTGCCGATCGCCCTGGGTGCCCAGTTCGCGAGCCGTATCTTCACGGCCCAGCACACGACCGTCTTCACGATCGGCGCCGTCCTCATGATCGCGCTCGGCACCTACACGCTCCTCGGAGGCAAGATGAGTCTTCCGATGCCGGGGCGTCGTTCAGGCGGCGGAACGGGTCCCGTCGCGATCTATTCCCTCGGGGTCTTCTCCGGTATCGCGAGTTCCTGTTGCGCCCCCGTCCTCGCCGGGGTGATCACGCTCTCGGGCGCCGTCTCCTCGTTCGGGTTGGCACTGGCCCTGGGGACCGCCTACGTGTTCGGGATGGTGGTCCCGCTCTTCGCCATCGCGCTCGCGTGGGATCTTCGGGACTGGCGTTCGAGTCGGCTGTTCCACCCGCGATCGTTCACGTGGCATCTGGGGCCCATCGGTCGAACGATCGGTGGTGCGGCGCTTGCCAGCGGCGCGCTGCTTGTCCTGATGGGTGCCCTCACGTTCTGGATCGCCCTCCGCGGTCCGTCCATGCCGGCGGCCGGAGGGATCTCCGCGGAGATCTCCGCGCATCTGGGGCACTACGGCCACGTCGTAACGGATGCGCTTGCCTGGATGCCCGGCTGGCTCTCCCCGCCGCTACTTGCCGGCACGATCGCGCTGCTCGCCCGCAAGGCAGTCCGTCAGCGTCGCGCGCTCCGCGCCATGCCTGCTGAACAGCCGTCTACGATGAAGGAGGAACCTGTTGACCACGAAGAGCGGTAAGGCGAATTCGACTACCCGCGCGGGGCAGGGAAGAGCGCCGAACCGGCGAAAGCTCGCCATGGCGATAGGTGCTGGCGTCCTGGTCCTGGTCGTCCTGGTCGCCATCTTCCTCGCGGCGCGATCGGGCAAGTCCGGGGCCGGCGCCTATGCGTTCCAGGTCGGAACACCGGGGCCGAGTCAGGTCGCGCCACCGATCCAGCTGCAGTCCACGACCGGTGGCACCTACCGGCTCTCCGGTTCGCCTGGCAAGACCGTCCTGCTCTATTTCCAGGAGGGGCTCACATGTCAGCCCTGCTGGGATCAGCTGAAAGCCATCCAGCAGACCTTCCCTCGCTTCAAAGCCCTCGGCATCGATCAAGTCGTCACGATCACGAGCGATCCTCTCGATGCCCTGAAGCAGAAAGCTGCCGATGAGGGCCTGACGACCCCGATCCTTTCTGACCCGAAGCTCGCGGTCTCTTCGACCTATCACGCGAACAGCTACGGCATGATGGGGAACTCGCGGGACGGTCACACGTTCATGGTGGTCGGTCCCGATGGCGTGATCCGCTGGCGAGCGGACTACGGCGGCCCTCCGAACTTCACGATGTACCTACCGGTCGACGCGTTGCTCGCCGATATCCAGCAGGGACTCAAGGTCAGTGGCTGAGCCCGTGCCGATCACGCTGCTGACCAGGGAGGCGTGCGAGTACTGCCACGACGCCGAGGAGATCATCGCTCGACTCTCGCGCGAGTTCTCCCTTGAGGTGACGACGCTCGACATCGACTCGGCGCAAGGGCAGGAGTCGGCCTTTCGCGAGGGCATCCTGTTCCCCCCGGGCATCCTGCTGGGCGAACAGGGGTTCTCATACGGCCGTCCATCGGAGAAGAAGCTCCGCAAGGAGCTCGAACGACGGTGCTCGAGCTGATGCGCTGATGCCAGCCAGCGAGAAGAGGAAGAGCAAAGACGGGACGATGACGACTGTTCCCGCCGTGGCAAAGACGTGGCCGCTACATGTGGAGACGATCGGCTGCGAGGTCGCTTCCGAACTCACGCCGCAGGCCCTTGGGGTGACGTATTGGTTAGATGTCGCCACGGAGGGTGAGCCCTACCAGGTGACGATCCGGTTCATCGGGCGCCGCTCGGGCGTGCGCGGCAAACCGGGTCCGCGCGACAGTTTCAACGTGGTCGAATCGATCGATCGTGTCTTGCCCGGCAGCGGACCTATCGCGGTCACGACCCGCGTCTACGACATCGAGCCAGGCAACTGGGACGTAACGGGCGCCCCTACCGCCGATGCGCGCCGAACGGGACCGAAGCCGCGCCCCTTCTCGCCCGAGCGCCCGCGCTTGTCGAAGGGATCGGCTTCCGGGACGACTATGTACGCGCCGATCGTCGGGGTGTCCGCGCCTGGTGCCCATCGCGGGGTGTGGCCCTCCCTGGTCGGTTTGGGTGCAGGAGTTGCCTTGGCCACACAGGCCGCGCTCGCTGCCCACGCCGATCTTCCTGTCGCATCGGTGCTGCTGATTTCACTCATCGCGTGCGTGGTTGGGCTGATCGGCGCCAAGGCCTACTACATGACCGGCCACGTGATCACGGGTGATCATCATGGGTTCCGGAGCCTCGTGAGTGGCGGCATGTGCATCCAAGGCTTCGTGCTCGGCGCTGTCGGCACGCTCATCATCGGAGCCCGGTTATCCGGCTTGCCTGTGGGCCCGATCCTGGATGGGACCGCGCCCGGGCTGCTGTTCGCCATGACGATCGGACGGTTCGGCTGTTTCTTCGGCGGCTGCTGTGCGGGGAGGCCCACGTCTTCTCGCTGGGGCCTATAGTCTTCCGACAGGCGGCTGGGGGTGCGACGCGTGCCTTCCCAGCTCCTCGAGTCGGCGGTGGCGCTCATTGCGGGCTTGGCGTCGTTACTCGTGCTGCTGACGACGACTCCGAGCCCGCCGGGGGTGGTGTTCATCGGGGCGATCGCTGCCTACACCCTGGGTCGCCAGCTGGTCTTCCCATTGCGCGCGAATCCCGGGCACACTTCCCACGGCCGAACGGTCATGATGGTCTCCGCCGGGAGCGTCCTCGCGCTCGATATCGTGGCCGCGGTAGTTGCGAAATGATCTTGCGGGATGCGTATGCACAGAGTGGCTCACGTTGGACAACCCCTCGAGTTCGGCCATCCGCCTCCCGCGCCCGTCACCTCCCCAGCGAATGAG
>JAYVBZ010000108.1:0-3026 GCA_043750215.1 Actinomycetota bacterium | reverse complement strand
CTCCAGGGAGCGAGGGTGGAACGCGAGCCCGAACACCGAAAGCCGTCGGACAAGCTGCCGGTCGCGGGGGGCCAGGCTGTCGATACGAACGGTCGCGGCCGCCTCGACGGAATCGGGTAGCGAACCATCACCTGTTCCCGCCGCTCGGATCAGGTCAAGCAGGAGCTGAGGATTCCCGTTGGAGCGCTCGACGATCTGCGCGAGCACATGGCGTAGAAGGGGCGCCTCATCGGTAACGGTATCGGCCAGCACCGCGATCACCTCGGGATCCATCGGCTCCAGATCGACGACAGCAAGCGACTCGTTCTCCACCAGTGTCAATCCCTCCCCCTCCGGCCGACGGAGTGCGACGATCAGCCACGGCCTGTCGGCCCTCTCGTCCGTCGCGATCGCCGTGAGAAGGTCTGCGGAGGCTTCGTCCATCAGGTGCGCGTCCTCGAACGCGAAGAGGGTCGGCTCGGTGCGGATCGCCCGTAGGAATCCGATCACGGCTTCGTGAAGACGAGGGCGTCGGAACTCGACACCCAGCGACGCCACCTCAGGCGTGGGGTCCATCTCCGCGTCCGCCGCGGTCGCGATCAGCGGCAGCCACGGCAGGAGAGACGGGTCATGCGCCTCCACCAGTTCACGCAGCCGCTCGATAACCGGCTCGGAGGGATCTTCCCACCCGACACCGATCAGCTCGCGCAGGACGTCACGCCAGGCGATGTAAGGGGTCGTCGCCGTAAAGGTTTCGCCCGTCGCTCCCGTGAGAACGAAGTCGCTGCAGCCCTTCAGCGCCTCGTCGAGGAGGCGGGTCTTCCCGAGTCCCGCCTCGCCCCGGAAGACGACCGTCCGACGTTCGCCGTTGCGAGCACGGGACACAGCGTCGTGGATGAGATGCATCTCCTCGCGGCGACCGTGCAGCGGGAACTCCTCCGCGACCGTGTGCTTCGGGCGCCCGAGCGGGGCCCCCACAGCCCATGCCTGCACGGGTTTCGCCTTGCCCTTCACCATGAAGGGCTCAAGCTCCACCGTCTCGAAACGCGTGGCCGAGCGTTCCAGCACGGAACCACTCGCGTAGATCTCCCCAGGTGGGGCCTGCGCCATGAGACGGGCCGCGAGGTTCACTGTGTCCCCCATCACCGTGTAGGTGCGGCGGTAGTGCGGACCGATGTCACCCGCGAACACCGGACCATGGTTCACGCCGATGCGGATCGGGATGGTCGGCGCGGAGTCCATCACGGTGCGCACCGTGAGCAGCATCCGCTCCTCGTCGTCACCTAGGGCGTGCGGTGCCCCGGCGGTCAGGATGATCTTGCCGCCGTCGTGGTCCACGTCGGTCCCCAGGAACGTCACGCCGTGCTTGTCGGCCGCACGCTGCACCTCGGTCACGAGCTGATCCAGCCCGTAGGCCACGTACTCGGCACCCTCCTCCGCTACGAGGTGGTCGATCCCGTCGAAATGGATGAAGGCCACCGTCACCTGCCGGTGCTCGGCGTCGATCTGGCCGGTCAGCAGGTCCTCGCGGAGCGCGACCGGGATGCAGCTCAAGAGGTCGATCCCCTCCACGGGCGTCTCCTGGTCGACCACGTCCAGCGAGACGCCGGGGGGCTCCCGTTTGAGCAGGACGCCATCGCCCTTAGGTTCGCCGAGCACACTGGGCGGCAGCGCGGCGGCGGTCGCCTTGCTGACGACGATCTCACCGGCCGTCGCGGTGCCTTCCATGTGCACGATCTCGCTGGCCGCAGGGCCGGTGATCATCAGCTCGCGGTGCGAGTCCCCCACCAGGAAGAAGTGGAACGTGCCGCTGTGCACGCCTACCGACATACGCAGCGTGATCAGACCGGCCGTGGAATGGATCTTGCCGACCTCGCGCAGCATCCGGCGCATGCCCATCGCCGCTCGCGCGCCCTTGGACTGGTGGTCCTCGCCGGAGAAGAACACGAGCAGGGCGTCGCCACCGAACTTGATCAGTCCCCCGCCGTTGCCGTAGGCGACCGACAGCAGTCGCGAGAAGACCGCCCCCAGCACGTCGGTTACCTCTTCGGCGCCGACCTTCCCGTGGCGCGCCAAGCGCTCGGACATCTTGGTGAAGCCCGAGATATCGACGAAGACGACCGTGCCCTCAAGGGCCCGCAGCGTGGTGCCCGGCGCCTCGGACAGCCACTGGAGCAGCAGCCTGGGCACATACGGGCGGAGCTTGGCCGAAGCGTCGAGGTCCGGGGACATGACCGACTGAGTTTATCGGCAGTGCCCCCTTCTTGGTTCACGTGACCTTGACGACCCCACACATCCCACTGCACACGCCGTTCGAGAGCGTGGAATGGATCGTGCAACGGAACTTGAACGTCCCCGTGCTGTTGAACAGGAAACTCGTCGTTTGGCCGGGGCTGAGCGTGGCGTTCTTCGACCAGCTCCCCTTATAGGCCGTCACCGTGTGGGTAGCCGTGGTCGGGTTCTTCCATACGACCTTCGTACCCTTGGCGACCGAGGTCGTCGCGGGGTTCCAGCGCCGCGTGCTGGTCGCCTTGATGACCACGCTGGCCTCCGCGAAGCCGGCGCTGGTCAGCAGCAGCGTCACGGCCAGCAGCGCCGCCACGATGAAACGGGTCTTGTTGCCGGTCATGCGTCCTCCTAAGGGGCCTGGATAGCGGTAGTACGAGGCGGCACGGGTACGGGATTGCCCCATCTGATCCATTTGCGCCGGAGAGGAGCCAGGGCGTAACGTGCAGGGATGGACCCCAAGGACGAACTCACCCCTGCGCTCGAGGCGGCGAAACGGCGACGCGCGACGCTGCACGACACCATCGTTCACCTTGAGGAATCCATCTCGTCACCTGCGAGCGGACGGATCTCCGAGTGGACCGAGCAGGTCTCCAAGGAGATGACCGGGGTCCGGGATGCGTGGGAGCAGCATGTGATCGTGACCGAGAAGCCTGGCGGTCTCTACGAAGAGATCATGGAGCGTGCTCCCCGCCTGGCCGGCAACATCCACCGTCTTCAAGGGGAACATCCGTCCATCGGGGAGTCGGTCGATGCCATGG
>JAYVBZ010000107.1:0-3079 GCA_043750215.1 Actinomycetota bacterium | reverse complement strand
GATGGCGCTGAACGGACTGATCGGTACATGGGCAGGGCCCCATGAGCCTGGCACCGGCTACGTGATGGTCCACCACTCCATCGGGGATGTCGGCGACGGGCACCTCGGCGCCTGGGCCGTTCCCGAGGGCGGGATGGGCGCGGTAGCTACGGCGCTGGAGAAGAGTGCTGTTTCGTTCGGTGCCAAGGTGCGATGCGGTGCGAGGGTTGCGAAGATCGCCACGTCCGGTGGTGCAGCGACTGGGGTTGTCCTTGAAAACGGCGAGGAGATCACCGCTCCACTGATCGTTACGGCTATCCATCCCAAGATCACCTTCCTCCAACAGCTGGAAGCCGCCGAACTCCCAGGCGACTTCCTGGATGACATCCGGAACTGGCAGACGCGCAGCGGAACGGTGAAGGTCAACTGCGCACTTTCCAAGGCCCCGGTCTTCACCGCGAACCCCGAGATGACCGACTTATCCGGGGGGTTCGAGCTGGCGCATTCCATCGCCTATCTCGAGAAGGCGTTCGAGGAGGCTCGCTCCGGGAGGCCTGCGACGGCGCCGTTCAGTGATGGCTGCATGCCGACCGTCTACGACAAGACGCTGAGCCCGGAAGGCACACACATCGTGTCGCTGTTCACCCAGTGGGTGCCGTCCGAGTGGAGCCAGGACCCCCATAGGGAAGAACTCGAGGCCTACGCCGACCGGGTCATCGCCGGCTACGACGACCTGGCACCAGGGTTCAAGGAGAGCGTGATCCACCGGCAAGTGATCGGGCCTTTCGAGATGGAACAGGAGTGGGGGCTCATCGGCGGCAATATCTTCCACGGCGAACTGTCCGCCGAGCAGTTGTTCCACATGCGTCCGGCCCCGGGTTATGCGGACTACCGCACGCCGATCAAGGGGCTGTACCAGTGCTCCTCGGCCACCCACGCGGGCGGCGGAGTCTGCGGGATCCCCGCCTACAACATGGTCAGAGAGATCAAGCGCGATCGCAAGATCGCAAGGAGGCAACGCCGATGACAGAGCTGAACAACTCGTTCCCGTTCTTCCATGCGACCTACTACAAGAAGTCGCCGTACTATCAGCGCACGGTGGAGGCCGGCTGCACCAGTTGGGATCTCTACAACCACATGCTCATCCCCACGCTCTACGACGACGACGTGAAGGAGTACTGGCACCTCGTTGAGAAGGTGACGCTCTGGGACGTTGCGGTCGAACGCCAGGTGGAGATCACCGGGCCCGACGCCAACCGCTTCACGCAGTTGCTCACGCCCCGCGATCTCTCGGAGACCCAACCCGAGCAGTGCAAGTACGTGTTGATCTGCGCCCCCGACGGCGGTATCGTGAATGACCCGATCCTCTTGAAGCTGGCCGAGAACCATTTCTGGCTCTCGCTCGCCGACTCGGACACGCTGCTCTACGCCAAGGGCGTCCAGGCCTTCGCGAACATGGACGTGGAGATCCGCGAGCCCGATGTGAGCCCGCTCCAGATCCAGGGACCCCTCTCGAAGCCATTGGTCCGCAAGCTGTTCGGTGACGACGTCGCGGATCAGAAGTACTACTGGCACAAGCAGACCGAGCTGAACGGCATCCCAGTGGTGGTCTCGCGAACGGGCTGGACGGCCGAGCTGGGGTATGAGGTGTACCTACGAGACTCCACTCGAGGGTTCGACCTTTGGGACGCCATCGTCGACGCCGGAGAAGAGTTCGAGCTCCGTCCGACCGCGCCTAGTGACCAGCGACGCCTGGAAGCGGGCATCTTCAACTACGGCAACGACATGGACTCCGCGAACAACCCCTTCGAGATCACCGGGCTCGAGCGGCTCGTCGAGTTGGACAACGACAACCAGTTCGTCTCTCGCCGGGCGCTCGGGCAGATCAGGGCCGACGGTGTCTCCCGCAAGCTCGTAGGTGCGATCATCGACGGACCGCCGCTCGGGATGTGGCTCGAGGACTACTGGCCGGTGAAGATCGGCGGCCACCAGGTCGGGCGCCTCACCTCGGCAGGGCACTCGCCACGGCTCGACGTCAACATGGCGTACGCATGGGTGCCCATCGAGCACGCGGGCGCCGGGACGCGACTCGAGATCCTCTCACCGGAAGGACCGATGACGGCGACGGTCACCCAGCTACCGTTCCTTGACCCGAAGAAGGAGATCCCCGTCAAGAGCTGAGGCAGCTCCGTCCCGGTCGCTGCAAGGGATACGATGCGTCGGTGGCGACCGGGAACGTGATCGACCTGCTGGGACCTGAGTCGCTCGAACGCGCCGCCCAGCCGTTCGGTCGTTCGTCCGGGTTGCCCGCGGCCGCGTATACCTCGCCCGAGGTGTTGCACTGGGAGCTCGAGCACTTCTTCGCGCCGTCGTGGGTCTGCACCGGCCGAGCAGGCAAGCGGCAACGCCACCCCGGTCAGCGGGGGGCGGGGGGATGGGCTTTCGTGCGGGAAGACGCGCGCGGGATCGGGTTCGAGCAGCAGTTCGGCAACGTGTGGGAGATCCTCGCCCCCTACGAGCCGGAGCGCCTGGTGGTGGCGGCCCGACACAGCTACCAGGTCGAAGCGAACTGGAAGTTCATCCACGAGAACTATCAGGAGTGCTACCACTGCTCGGAGATCCACCCGGAACTCTGCCGCGTCACGCCTCCGGACAGCGGCTACAGCTACGACATGAACGGTCTCTTCGTTGCCGGTCCTATGGACCTGCGGCCCCAGGCGGAAACGATGTCGCTTGATGGGAGATCCCGCGGCGTGCCCTTGCGGGGACTCTCGGGCCGCCAACTCCGTGAGGTCGGCTACATCGGGATTTTTCCGGACCTGTTGATCAGCCCGCACCCCGACTACATCCTCACGCACCGACTCCAGCCGCTGACGCCCGGTTCTACCTACGTCGAGTGCGAATGGCTGTTCCCTCCGGAGGCGCTTGAGGATCCAGAGTTCTCGCCCGACTACGCAGTGGATTTCTGGGACATCACGAACCGGGAGGATTGGGCGGCCGTCGAGTCGTTGCAGCGCAGCGCCCGAAGCAGGGGATACCGGCCGGGCCCGTTGAGCGTGTCGTGGGAGGCCGGCCCGTACATGTGGGTGAAGATGCTGGC
>JAYVBZ010000106.1:0-2531 GCA_043750215.1 Actinomycetota bacterium | reverse complement strand
CCCGTGGCCGTCGTCGGCAACGTCGAAGGTGAGCCCGTCATCGGTGGCGTCCAGCCGGATCGTGACGCGGCCGGCCTCCGCGTACTTGGCCACGTTGTTAAGGGCCTCCAATGCGCAGAAGTAGACGGCTGCCTCGACGTCTTGGTTGTAACGCGGAACCCCCTCGGCCAGGACCGAGGTCGGTACGACGGCCTTGCGCGCCTGACCTTCAAGGGCTGCCTTCAGGCCCTTGTCGGCCAGCAGCGGCGGGTAGATCCCTCGCGCCAGATCGCGGAGGTTCTCTAGGGCGTCCTGTGAGTCCTGCTGCAGAGCGGCCAACTGCTGGGCGGTCTGCGTGGCCTCCTCCTTCGAAGCCACCGCCTGGGCCAGGCGAAGTTTGACCGCGAGCGCGACCAGCTGCTGCTGCGCGCCGTCGTGCAGGTTGCGTTCGAGTTTGCGACGCTCTTCGTCCTGGGCTGAGACCAGGCGCTGGCGCGAAGCGCGGAGTTCTTCCACGAGCTGGACGTTGCGCAGGACCGGGCCGGCCTGCGCGGCCAGGTGGGCTGCGAGTTGTTCCTTCGCCGGGTTCATGGGGTCGCTCGGTGGCATGGTGAGAGCGAGTGCGCCCAGATCATCGCCCCGGTCGATCACGGGGATCATGGTCTCGGGCCCGGTTGGGTCTCCAACCGCGGCAGCTTCGTGGAGATCCGGGCCTACGCGGAGGAGGACGCGGGCGGAGGACGCGCCCGTCCCGTCGGCGAGAACTTTGGCCATGCGGGGGAGCACGCTGTCGTCGGAGTACGTCTCGCCTACCTGGCCGGAGAACTGCGCCAGCACCTCGTACGGGGTGGCGCGCCGCCCGTAGGCGATCCGCGTGGCGATCCGCCGTGACAGCCGAAGGAGTGGGAGAGCAAGCACACCCAGCGCGATCCCACCGATCAGGACGGCCGCGGTGTTGGACGTGCCGTTGATGACGAGCCTTGAACCGATCCAGAGGACCAGCGCGGCAGGGACGAGCATCAGTGTGGTCAGGACCAGCGCGACGACGGCCTTCTTCACGACTACGTCCAGCGTCCAGAGGCGGTAGCGCAGGATGGCCACGCCGGCGGCGAGCGGTATGCCCAGCGCGAGGACGACCGCGAACAGGATCAGCACGATCGGGAAAACGGGGAAACCACCCCCCGGCTCGTCGCCGACTGGAACGATCGTCAGCAGAAGCCCGATCGCGAGGAACGCACCTGCCGCCGTCGCGACGGCTCTGAGCCACCGTACCTGTTGGCGGAGCTCAGGTGTCGCATGTTTCGCTCGCCGCCGCAACGCGACGACGGAGAGCAGCGCGCACACGAGGACCGTCATCCCGGCGATCTCCTGGAAGGCGCCTAACCACGCGAATGGTAGCGCCAGCGGGTTCGGGATCCGCAGGTGGTAGTCCAAGAGGTTGTTCAGCGTCGGGTCCGGTTGGAGTGCCTGTGCCGAGACGGCGATGAGCGACGCGATACCCAACGTCCACGCAACCGGGCGCCAACGGGCGGTCGGCAGATGTCCGTCCGGGAACAAGAGGAAGAGCCACGGGATGGCGAGGATCGCGGGCAGATACGTCCAGTTGGAGAACCACGCGGCTGCCAGGCCCACCGGCGCGTCCGGGTTCGACCGGAGGAAGAGAACGGCGACCGACACCCCGAACCCGGAGAACCCGACCATGATCCCGGCGCCGATGAAACCCCAGCCGATCGCGTTCCCCGGCTGGCGGGAAACGATGAGCGAGCCGAGCACCGCGTATCCCGTCATTAGAACGATCACGATGAGCGATCCGACGACGGCGTTACCCGGGCGGCTATCCATGAAAGCCGTGAGGCCCGCAGCGGCTATCGCCAGGGTGGCGGTGAGCCCGACCAAGGCCCGCGACGTGCGCTTGGCCACCGCCGGCTTCATCGCTCTGCCCCCCCACCACGGCTCGCGATAGCGGGGGCAGGCAGGCGTCCCCGGACTGTGGTGCCGTGGCCGGGTTCGCTGGTCATCGTGAGTTCGCCGGCAAGGGCATCGACGCGATCCTGCATGATCTGCATCCCCATCCCGGGAGGTGTGGTGGCGACATCGAACCCGGGCCCCTGGTCCCGTATTTCGAACCTGACCCCTCCTGCGCCTGGCGTGTTGCTGTTGTCGCCGTGCGTTTCGACGTCCAGCGAGACCACGGCCTCCGCGTTCCCCGCGTGTCGCAGGACGTTCTGGATGGCTTGGAGACAGCAGAAGTAGATGCACGCCTCCATGTCCGCGTCGAATCGCTGGGCCTGGAACGATGGGGTTGCCTCGACAACGGCGTTGGCGCCGACCTTACGGATGTGTGCGTTGAGCGCAGCGGCGACGCCCTGGTCGACCAGCAGGGGCGGGAAGATGCCGCGGGCCAGGTCGCGCAGACCCCCCAGCGTCGTGTTCGCGTCCACCCCGAGCTGGTCCAGCGCCGTTTCCGCGCCGACAGGGTCGCTGGCCACCGCCACGCTCACGGTCGCCAACCGCTGCCCGATGGCCAGCAGTTGGCGCTGGGGGCCCTCGCG
>JAYVBZ010000105.1:0-3712 GCA_043750215.1 Actinomycetota bacterium | reverse complement strand
GCCGAGGACGCCGCTGTCTGGATCCGGCCACGCCAGATCCGGTCGATCTCACGCAGACGTTCGATGTTCTTGTCGACGATGGTCACTTGCGCTTCCATGCCGGCCGCGATCTGCGCCGCGTTCGAGCCGGCCATGCCGGCCCCCAGGACGACGACGTTCGCCGCGGCGACACCCGGCGCTCCGCCCATCAACACTCCACGTCCACCCTTCGGACGCTCCAGCGCTGCGGCTCCAACCTGGGGAGCCATCCGTCCGGCGATCTCGGACATCGGCGCGAGTAGCGGCAGACGTCCGTCCGCGATCTGTACCGTTTCATACGCGATCCCGCGGATCTTCCGCTGGATGAGGAACCTGGTGAGCCCCTCATCTGCTGCCAGATGCAGGTACGTGAAGAGCGTCTGGCCTTCCTTGAAACGCTCGTACTCCTGAGGCTGCGGCTCCTTCACCTTGATGATCAGGTCGGCCTGGGCGAAGACGGCATCCGCGTTCGGCAAGATCCGTGCGCCGGCGCCTTGGAAGTCGGCGTCGGAGGTCGCCGAGCCCTGCCCTGCGGTCGTCTCGACGACAACGTCATGGCCCGCGTGCACGAGTTCACGAACCCCTTCTGGAGTCGCGGCCACACGGTACTCGTGGTTCTTGACCTCCTTCGGGACTCCGACGATCACGCGCGAACCTCCAGCTCGTCGAGCGCCTGGGCGAGGCCGACGACCAGCTCATCCAGACCGGCTCGATCCAAGATCAGCGGGGGCGAAACGTGGATCCCTCCGGTAGCGAGCGTGCGGGTCATGATCCCCGCCCTGCGGCACGCGGGCACGACCCTGCCAACCAGCCCCTGGTCAGCCTCGAGCGCGGCCGGGTCCAGCTGCACGGCGGCCATGGCGCCACACCCGGCGCGCACCTCGGAAACGAGCGGATGATCCGTGAGCGTCGAGAGCGTCTCCGCCAGCTCGCTCTCCAGCCCACGCGCTCGTTCGATCAGTCCCTCACGTTCGATGATGTCCAGGTTCGCCATCGCGGCAGCAGCGACGCTGGCGTGTCCCGAATAGGTGTAGCCGTGACGCCACATGCCGGCGCCCTCTGCCCAGAAGGGCTCCCACACACGAGGCGCGGCGATCACCGCACCCAGCGGCAGGTACCCGCTGGTGATGCCCTTGGCACACGTGATGATGTCGGGATCGAGCGCCCAGCGCGAGCTGGCGAACCACTCACCAACTCGGCCGAACCCGGTGATGACCTCGTCGGCGATGAACAGCACACCCGCGTCTTTACAGACCTGCCGAGCCTTCTCCAGGTAGCCGGGAGGCGGCGCGTAGATCCCACCGGCACCGATGACCGGTTCGCAGAAGAAGGCGGCGACGCGATCGGCTCCGGCTTCCTGGATGGCGCCGAACAGCGCGTCGGCGTCGTCCCAGGGAACCTCGACGATGCCCTCGATGAGCGGTCCGTGACCGGCTGCGTTCGGCGCGATGCCGGCGAGCGATGTCCCCGCGGTGTGCATCCCGTGATATGCCTTCTCTCGGCGGATCAGCACCGTCCTGCCGGGTTCACCCACCAGGTCCCAATAGTGGCGCGCCATCTTGACGGCCGTGTCGATGGAGTCCGAACCTCCGCTGGTGAAGAAGACGGTGGAGTTCGGGACGGGTGCGAGCGCGGCCACCCGTTCGGCCAGCGCGTCAACCACCGGGCTCGCCAGATCTTGGAACGTTGAGTAGGCCTCGAGTTCGCGCATCTGTGCAGACACCGCGTCGGCGATCTCGGTGCGGCCGTGGCCAATCATCGAGTACCAGAGGCTCGCCGTGGCATCCAGGTACCGGCGGCCCTCGGAGTCGAAGATGTGGTAGCCCTCGCCTCGAACGATGGACAGTTCACCGCTGGCCTGGACCGCAGCCATGTCCGAGAACGGATGCCAGAACCGCATCACGCACCTTCCTGGTGGATCATCGACGGGTGCTCACGCGCCGCAGCCGGATCGGCCGGTGTCCACCCGGCATCAAGACCCAGGACCTCGGCGGAGTTGACCTTCAGCATCTTCTCCAGGTACTCGTACGGAACGCCGACGCCCAGCAGTGCCGCCATCAGCATGCGAAGTCCCTCAGGCTGAGGAGGGCCGGCGAACTGACCCAGGTCCGACCCGAACACCAGGTTCTCGCCCTTGAACGCGATGATCCACTCGGCCAGCTCGCCGGGCTGCTGCTCCCAGAAGATCGGCGACGTGCAGGTGCACGCGACGTATTCCAAGATCGCGCCCTTGTCCATGAGTTCGCGTTGCACGTCCATGTCGAGCTTGCACAGCGACCAGTTGGCGTGGGTCACGATGAACCGGCGGGGACTGACGCCGGCCGCTAGCGCAGCGTTTTGCAGCGCACGGATCTCGGGGACGGACAGGTGGCCGGTCGCCAAGCACACGTCGTTCTCAGCAACGACCTCGCAGATGGTGCGGGCGGCCTTGGAGAGTGTCTTGCCATCCTCTTCGAACACGGTGACCCCTTCGCCCGGGAGTTGCTTCCGGGGCCGCCCGAACTGCGGGTAGTCGGGGGTGTCGAAATAGTCGGCGTGATACTTGGAGTGGTTCGACGGCATCCAGACCACCTTGGCGCCGTAGTGGATCGCGGCTTCGGCAACGTAGGGGTCCAGCCCGCCCACGGAACGGTTCAGCACGACCGCCCCGAAAGAAGCGACCTGGGGGTACATGCGATTCACGTAGTAGGCGCGTCCGGTGGTCGAGGCGTCGTGGTCCTTCAAGACGAATCCGCGCATCCCGTATTCGATGGCGTACTTGGCCAGCGCGGCGTCGTCGATATGACGGTTGAAGAGGGCGGGAGCCGTGTGAGCGTGCATGTCGATCGCGCCCTTCATCAGCTCGAGGTCGGGACGGTCCATTCCAGCTCCTCTGCGGTTCATGGTAGCGTTCTCGTGTAGTGAGAAGGCATTTCGGTCATTGGAAGGCGGATGCTACCATCCGCGCGCGGACGGTCAACCCCAGGAGGCAGCGTGTCGCAGCCATCTAGCACCATCACGCCACTCATCGTCGCCGGCGAACATGTCCGAGACGGCGAAGGAACCTTCACGGTTCGCTCCCCTTGGGACTCACGTGAGATCGGCGTCGTCCCCTCGGTGGGCGCAGACGCGGCCCGGGCTGCCGTCGATGCGGCGTCCAGGGCGATGAAAGCCGGACTCCCGGCCGGAGAACGCGCCGCGATCTTGGACCGCGTAGCCGCCGACGTGGCCTCCCGCCGCGAGGAGTTCGGGCGGATGATCTCCGACGAGAACGGCAAGCCGTACAAGCAAGCGCTGATGGAGGCCGACCGCTGCGTGCAGACGCTGATCTTCTCGGCGGTCGAAGCCCGGACACTGTCGGGCCGCGGCATCCCCTTGGACGCCCACCCCGCCGGCGTGGGGAACTTGGGTATTACGCTCAGGGTTCCCGTCGGCGTGGTCGGCGCGATCACCCCGTTCAACTTCCCGCTGACCCTGGCGGCTCACAAGATCGGACCCGCGGTCGCCGCCGGCTGCGGAGTCGTCTTGAAGCCCGCAGACAAGGCTCCGCTGACCGCCATCGAACTCGTGCGCTCGTTCCATGCCGCCGGCCTTCCTCCCGAGTGGATGTCCGTCTTGGTCGGCCCGCCCGAGGAGATCGCCAACGTCCTCATCGAGGACGACCGGGTCGCGCTGATGACCTTCACCGGCTCGGCCACGATCGGCTGGGACCTGG
>JAYVBZ010000104.1:0-6349 GCA_043750215.1 Actinomycetota bacterium | reverse complement strand
CTGGCCTTCGCCAAGGTCAGGGCGTCGGCTTCGCTGATGCCAGTCGCAACCTCGATCCGGTCACGCACCCGGCCATCGACCTGCACGATCAGCTGCACGGTCTGATCAACCACCATCGCGGCATCGAACGTTGGCCAGGCCGAGTCGTGCACCGACTCCGATCCCCCGAGATCCTCGCGCCAGAGTTCCTCCGCCACGAACGGCGCGAACGGCGCAAGCAGTTGCACCAGAGCCCGGGCCGCCTCACGCGCGCCCGATCCGGCGTCAAGGGTCGCGCGGATCTCGTTCGTAAGGACCTGCAGTTTCGAGATGGCGGTGTTGAAACGGAACGCCTCCATATCAGCGGTCACGCCCTGGATGGTCCGATGCGTCATGCGCACCAACGCGTCGGGTTCGATGGCCGCGGCTTCGCGCTCAACGGCGTCACCCACAGCCGTGAACACCCGGCTCAGCCACGAGTGAACACCCGGCCTGCGATCAGGGTCATCCCCCGCGATGAGCTTCCAGTCGATGTCATCCTCGAAGGGGCCGGCGAACAGCATGATGAGCCGCATCGAGTCGGCGCCCCAGCGTTGGACCAGGGGCATCGGTTCGACCACATTGCCCTTGGACTTGGACATCGAGGCGCCGCCGTAGATGACTTGACCCTGGTTCATCAGCTTGGGGAACGGCTCGGTGAAGGACACCATCCCCATGTCGTACAGCACCTTCGTGAAGAACCGCGAATACAGCAGGTGCAGGATGGCGTGCTCCACGCCCCCCGTGTACTGGCCGACCGGCATCCAGGCAGCGACGGCCTCTGGATCGAACGGGCCGTCCAGATAGTCGGGCGAGCAGTACCGGAAGTAGTACCAACTGCTATCGACGAACGTGTCCATGGTGTCTGTGTCGCGAACCGCCTGGCCCCCGCATGTCGGGCACGCCACGTGCTTCCATGATGGGTGACGCGCCAACGGCGATTCCCCACCCGGCTGGAAGTCCACGTCCGCCGGCAGTTCCACCGGGAGATCCGCCTCGGCAACGGCAACTTCCCCGCATGTCGGGCAGTGGATGATGGGGATGGGCGCCCCCCAGTATCGCTGGCGGCTGATCAGCCAATCGCGAAGCCGGAAGTTCACCGTTGCCTTGCCGCGGCCTTCCTTCTCAAGCCAATCCACGACCTTCTGGATGGACGCGGGCGCCTCTTCGCCGTCGAACGGACCGGAGTTCGCCATGACACCTTCACCGGTGAACGCCTGGGTCATCGTGTCGCCGTCCAGCAACGCGGCGTCTCGGGGCTGGATCACCGCGCGCACGGGGACCCCATGGGTCCTTGCGAACGCGAAGTCCCGCTGGTCGTGGGCGGGAACCGCCATGATCGCGCCGGTCCCGTATCCCATCAATACGTACGGCGCGGCGTAGCACGGGATCTCCTCCCCGCTGACAGGGTTGATGGCGTGCGCTCCCAGCAGCACGCCTTCCTTAGTGTCGGCCTCCTCGCGAGAGTCCATCGAGGTAGCCCTGGCCTGCTCGATCAGGGGCTTCACCTGATCCCACGTGCCGCCCAGCTCGGCCAGGCGCTGCACCGCGGGATGCTCGACCGAGAAGACGAAGAAGGTGACGCCCCAGAGGGTGTCGGGACGCGTGGTGAACACCGGGATCTCCTCACCGGTTTCCTTGATGGTGAATATCACCTCGGCACCCTGGCTACGGCCGATCCAGTTCTGCTGCATGAGTTTCACGCGTTCAGGCCATCCGTCCAGCTGCGCCATGTCGTCCAGTAACCGTTGCGCGTAGTCGGTGGTCTTATAGAACCACTGCGTGAGATCACGTCGCTGCACCATGGTGCCGCATCGCTCACATGCGCCCTGCACCACCTGTTCGTTGGCCAGGACCGTCGCGTCTTTCGGACACCAGTTGACCGGCGAGTTCTTCCGGTATGCAAGACCGCGCTCGAAGAACTTCGTGAACAGCCACTGGCTCCAGCGGTAGTACGCAGGGTCACACGTATTCAGACGCCTGGACCAGTCGAAGGACATCCCCATCCGTGTGAAGCTGGCCGCTTGCTGTTCGATGTTCCCGTACGTCCACTCGGAAGGAGGGACACCCCGCTTGATGGCGGCGTTCTCGGCCGGCAGTCCGAACGCATCCCACCCGATGGGGTGCAACACGTTGAACCCCTGCTGGGTACGGAACCGCGCGATGACGTCTCCCCCGCTGAACGCCTCCGCGTGCCCCATGTGAAGATCGCCGGAAGGGTAGGGGAACATATCCAACGCATAGAACTTCGGGCGAATGTCGGCCGGGTCCTCGGAGGCTCGATGCCGGCCCTCCTCCTCCCAGATCTTCACCCACTTCGGTTCGATCTCGGCTGCGTCGTACCTTCGCATCCGCAGATGGTAACGGGAGAGCGGGAGAGTCTGGCTAGGCGGGGGGGAGAAGCCCGCCCGGACGCGCCGCAAGAGCGGGGATCCGGTCTGCGGGAACCGGCCGTGCGAAAAGGAACCCCTGAGCCAGACGGCAGCCGTTCGCGCGGAGGAACTCAAGTTCCCCAGGCGTTTCGATGCCCTCAGCGAGCGGGATCATGCCCAGACCTTGGGCCAACTGGATCATGGCCCGGACCATGCTGGCAAGGTCACGGTCATTGTTCACGTCCCGGATGAACGAACGGTCGATCTTCAGGATGTCAACGGGTAGATGCCGCAGCCGCGCGAGCGAGGAGTACCCGGTCCCGAAGTCGTCGATAGCAAGGGTGAGTCCCCACGCACGGAGCTCCGACAAGATCTTCTGTGTACGGTCGGGATCTGCCATCGCGCTGGACTCGGTGACCTCCACGATGATGTGGCGCGGATCTACGCCCGCATCGGAGAGCTTCGATAAGACCTTCTCGGCCAGGCGAGGCGACCACAGTTGGCGAGGCGAAAGGTTGAACCCGACGTTCAACTCCACGCCGGCCGCCGCCCACTCTCCGCGCTGACGCGCCATCTCGTCGATGACCCAATCACCGATAGCCTCGATCAAGCCCATCTCTTCAGCCAATGGGATGAATTCCCCCGGAGGGATCATGCCGCCGTTGGGATCCTGCCAGCGGATGAGCGCTTCGACGCTCTCGATCCGCCCATCACTCAAGTCGATGATCGGCTGATAGTGCAGCACCCAGTGCTGTTCTTCGACCGCCCTTCGTAGGCGCGACGTCAGCGACAACTTCTCCAGCGGGTCATCGTCCATCGCGCTGTAGACCACGTAGCCCCCTGGTTCGTAGCGCTTGGATTGGTACATCGCCGCATCCGCGTTCTTGAGGAGATGCTCGCCGTCCGCAGCGTCCTGTGGGAACAGGCTGATACCCACTGAGCCCGAGGCGAAGAACTCCGTCCCGTCCAGGTCGAACGGCCCGCGTAGCGCCTCGTGTACCCGGCTGGCGACGGACTCGGCGATGAGCATCGACGCATCCGTGCCGGGGATCACGCCTGAGCCTCGTTCCAGGTCTGACAGGAGCATCAGGAATTCGTCACCGCCCTGGCGGGCGACCAGGTCCGTCTCGCGCGTGCAGGTCTCCAGCCGCCTGGCCAGCTGCTCCAGGAGCACATCCCCCGCCGCGTGACCCAGCGAATCGTTCACGAGTTTGAAGTTGTCCAGGTCCAGATACAGAACGCCCACGCCCAGGTCGTGGCGACGGGCGCGGGCGAGCGAGAGTTCCATCATCTCCTCGAAGAGCGCCCGGTTGGGCAGTCCGGTGAGCTTGTCGTGATAGGCCAGGAACGAGATCTGTTCCTCTGCCTTCTTCCGCTGGGTGATGTCGAAGATGACGCCTTGGATGAGCCACGGGTTACCGTGCTCATCATCGACGGGATGAGCCTGTTCAAGAACCCACTTCTCGGTGCCGTCCTCCCCCACCATCCGGTATTCGTGGTTGAGGACCGTGTGGGTGTTATACGCCTCTTGGTATTCGCCCCATACCCGGTCGATGTCCTCGGGATGCACGTGATGCCGCCAGCTGTAGGGATCTGCCAGCCATTCCTCCTGGCTGATACCGATGAGCGTGACGATCTGCGGGCTCACGTAGATTGATCCCGCGTTCTCGTCCACCGGATCTAGGTACACGACAGCGGGGATCTGTTCGACCAAGGCGCGGTACTTCGCCTCCGCCTCGTAACGGGCCTCTCGACCCTGCTGCAGATCGGATGCATCCCGAAGGGTCACTATAAGGAGCCGCTCGGGGCCCTCGATGGCGCCCAGGTGAACCTCCACGGGGAAGCCGGTACCGTCCGACCGCTGGCACGGCGCCTCGAACCGCGCGCCCTGGTCGGCTGCGCCGAGGCCCTCGGGTAACAGCGTCTCGACAGACTGGCCCATCAATG
Source organism: Actinomycetota bacterium (assembly GCA_043750215.1). Lineage (GTDB taxonomy): Bacteria > Actinomycetota > UBA4738 > UBA4738 > HRBIN12 > JANXVR01. The sequence continues at coordinate 2,012 of JAYVBZ010000104.1, read as the reverse complement.
ATGCGGGGGCGAACCCGGTCAGATCTTCCATCCGCCGGTTGGCGAAGAGGATCTTGCCGTCGGCGGCGGTGACCACCAGGCATTCCGGAGTGGCCTCCAAGAGCGAGCCCGGCTCGATCAGCCCGGCCACGCGCCCCAGGGCGGCATCGGATGCCGCAGTTGAGGTTCGTGCGTTCGTGTCCATCGCCGAGAGCCTTCCGGTTGCTCTGGGGAGGCATCGACACACGGGGGATGGTTCCTTAGCAAACGACCTATCGAGTTCCGGGTAATCAGGCTGATCAGGTGCTTGGGGCCATCTCGGTCATCCCCCACGGGCTCCCGTACTCCTTCATAAGGTCCATGAATGGCACGGCGTCGAACGCCTCCGGCCCCAGGATCCCGGTCCCCTTCCAGACCCCGGCGGCCAGCAGTTCCAACCCGATCACCGGGTTCAGCGCGGTTTGCCACGTCACCGCCTGGGCACCGTCCTTGGCCCATGTCTCCTGGGTATCGACCACGTGGTACAGGTAGACCTCACGGCCGCTCCCGTCCGTACCCGTTCCCTTGACCCACGTCCCGGCGCACGTCCTGCCGGTCATCTCCGCGCCAAGGAAGGCCGGGTCGGGCAGGCATGCCGCCACCACGTCTCGTGGACTCACCTGCACACCACGAACGTTGACGCTGGGCACGCGGTCCAGTCCCAGCTTGTGGATGGTCTCAAGCACCTGGATGAACTCGTCCCCAAGGCCGTACTTGAAGGTGACCCGGTTGCAGTCGATCCATCTGGGAACCAAGAGCACTTCCTCGTGCTCGACGTTCACGCACTCCACCCGGCCGATCCCCTCCGGAAACGTGAACTGCTCGGGCTCGGAGAACGGCGGCGTAGTGAACCACCCACGCTCCTTCTCCCAGATGACGGGTGGGTTCAAGCACTCCTCGATCGTGGTCCAGATGCTGAACGTCGGGGCAAACTCATGGCCCTTGATCACCAGGTCGGCCCCGTCGCGCACCCCAACCTGGTCGATCGAGGAGAACAGGTGATCCTGCGCATACCGCGCAAAGACGTCGGCGGCTCCCGGTTCGATCCCCAGGCCCACCAGCGCCAGCCGTCCGGCGTCCTTCCACTGCTGTTCCATCGCGAATTGGTCGTCCCCGAGCTTCTTGCCCACAAGCTCGGTGGGCCGTTCAGGGTGCGGCTCGGAGAGCGACATCGCCATGTCCATGTAGTCCACGCCGGCCTGCATAGCGCCGGTGAAGATCGGCATGACGAACCGAGGGTCGGCGGCGTTCATGACGTGGGTGATGGCGTGCGCCCGGCACGCCTGGGCTACCTGCGCTGGGTCCGAGGCATCCAGGGTGATCGCGCTGAACCTCCCGTTCTGACCGTAGCGGTCTACGACTCGCTGTCCCCGGGCAGGATCCAGATCGGCGAAGACGATGTGCTCGTAGAAATCACGACGGGCTGCGATCGGCGCGAACGCTGCGCCGACGCCGCCCGAACCAACAACCAGGATCTTCATGTGTGGAGTCGCCCCTAGGTCACCGAACCGGCGCCCGTTGACGCCCGCGCCGATGATACCGGCCCAGAGATGACGCCCGGCCTTCCTAGAGGATCAGCGGACCACGCGGAAAGTTGCCTCCGCCGGGCACACGTAGGCGTCGTCGATGCACCAACGCACCGTCCACTTCCCGGGACCGAGCGGCCAATACGCGTGCGACGCCGGCCCTATCCATCCGTTCCCGTCCACCCGGGCGTGGGTGTACCGCCACGCCCACAACCCACCGGTGAACGGGTTGACTTCGGGTCGGTAGACGCCGAGCCAGTCATACCGGTTGCCGCCGGCGTTGCGCCAACTCACCTGGATCCGGTCACCGCGGCGCACCGTCGCGTCTACGACAGTGATCGTTGGCTTCGATCCCGGCGGCACGACCCATGCTTCCACGCGTCCCAGGTCGGCATTTCCCGCCCCGCTGAGCACTACGTCATACGCTCCGGGCTCCAGCTGATCTGTTGCGAACAACAGCATGCCGTC
>JAYVBZ010000103.1:0-6407 GCA_043750215.1 Actinomycetota bacterium | reverse complement strand
CTGACCGGCGAGGGGCGTGATCACGAACGGGTCATCGCGGAACAGATCCGAGCCGGCCATCCGGAGGACGAGCGATGGCTTCCCTGCCGCGAACGCGATCTGCGCGAGGTTGGCAACCTGTGGATCGACCCACATCGGCGCCAAGAAGTAGAGACCGAGCGGAGGGATACACGACCCATCCAACCCCGCGAAGTGCGTGGCGATCTCTCGCAGGGTGGCTTCGCGCGCATCCGGGTCGCCCAGGGCAGTTCGTGCGAGATGCAGGTCCAGTTCGTCTTCGGCGGGGATGACCATCATGGCGAACCCGAAGCGGTAGTTCATGACGACGGTTCGGGCGAGCTCGGCCGTGGAGACCCCGTGTGCGCTCACCGTATCCAGGGCGGACCCGGACTCCGGCGAAGGCAGGACGGTGAAAGCCACCCCTTTACCCTGCAGGTACTCGATGATTACCGACATGGACTTTCCCTCCAGCGGCGTTGTAGAGGGATTGTACGCATGCCTACCGACATCGTGCTACCACCCAGCGGGCTTCTCCCAAAGATGGGTCACGCCAGCCCGGGAAGATGGCTGCGGAACAGGAGATATCCGAGCCCCGCGCCGATGTCCAACAGGATGTGAGCCAGCACGAACGGCCAGGTCCGGCGCCACCGCAGGAATAGGGCCCCGAAGAACAGCCCCATGAGTAGGTTCCCCGCGAACCCGCCCCATCCTTGGTAGAGGTGGTACGTGGCCCGCAGGAGCGCTGGCACGGCCACCGCCGCCACCGGTGACCAGCGGAGTTGCTGCAGCCGCGTCACCAGATAGCCCAACACGATGATCTCCTCGACCGCACCTGCCGAGATGGCATTGAGGAACAGTGCCGGCACCGTCCACCAATGGCCGGTGGGCGGTACCGGGACAACGAATCTGTTCAGATGCAGCGCGACGGACGCAAGGTAGATGCCCAGGCCGACCCCGGCGACCACTACGAAGAGCACGACGGCCCGGGCGCAGTCCCGGCCCACCTGTCCACCATCCAGACCAAGCGATGCCAGACCACCCTGTTCCCGGCGCGCTAGGTGCAGAACCAGCAACGCCGGCGCCAGCCCGAAGATGAAGTTGATCACCTGCAGGTAGAACGCTGGTGACTGGTCCCCCGCCGCTACCTGGATCCCTGAGACCGGGGCCGACAGGAGGCTGATGATCGCGCCGACCGCGCTCGCCAGCAATGACAACATCAGCACGACGAACAGCTCTTCGGCGAGCGTCCGCCGGTCGGCGGGCGCCGGGGGTACGGGCGGGAAGGCGGCGAGTTCCATCTTGGTCACTGTACGCACCGCCGCTCTTCTAGACTGCCCCTTTCAGAGGGGATGGAGCGACCCATGACAGCGAAACGCACCTCCGCGGACCTGGTCATCATCGGGGCAGGCGTCATCGGTGGGTGGGCGTCCTGGTTTGCTGCTCACGACCTGGGGGCCGAGCGCGTCGTCGTGGTGGAGCGAGGGCTGGCCGGGCAAGGCGCCTCCTCGCGCGCGGCGGGCATGGTGCGCGCGCAAGGTGGCTCCCCCGACACGGTTCGGCTGGGGATGTGGAGCATCGCGTTCTACGGCCGCCAACAACGCCTCCTGGGCACGGACTCGGGTTTCGGAGAACAGGGCTACCTCATCCTCGCGCGAACCGCCGACGACGAACGCACCGCACACGAACGCGTCGCGATGCAGCGAACGGTGGGACTCGACGTCAGATGGGTTGACGCCGACCAGGTGCGCCGGTTGAACCCGACGCTCGCCGGCGGGTTTCGGGGGGCGACGTACTGCGCAACCGACGGGTGGATCGATCCGCCGCGGAACGTACGCGCGTATTCGCTCGCGATGCAACAGGCGGGGGTGGATCTGCGCGAACGCACCGCTTTCGTGGGGCTTCGGACCTCGCGCGGGCGCGTCACCGGCGTGGAGACGGCGGCGGGGACCATCTCGACAGCGCGAGTGATCCTGACCGGTGGGCCGACGCTTCGCGAGGTCGGGCGATTGGTCGGAGCACGGTTCCTGGTCGGGGCTGCACGTCACCAGGTCGTGGTAACCGAGCCGCACCCCGAGTTCGACGTGCCGGGTCGTCCGATGGCCTTCGACCTGGCGTCCGGGATCTACTGGCGACCCGAGGATGGCGGCCTCATGTGGGGCATGTCCAACCCGAGCGAGGTGCCCGGTCCGGCGCGTGAGGTGGATTGGGACTACGTGCACCTGATGGAGAGGAAGCTCAACCGTGTGGTGCCCATCACCAAGAAGCTCGGCATCCGCAAGGCCTGGGCCGCAACCATCGAATACACCCCGGACCACCTGCCCCTCCTGGGGCCAGTCGTGCTAGGCGACGGCAGCGAACTGGAAGGCGCCACCGTCGCCACGGCGAACGGTCACGGCATGATGTGGGGTCCCGCGGTCGGTCGGATCGCCGCCGACCTCTCCCTCACCGGACGAACCCGGGTGGTCAAGCACGTAGACCACTTCCGGATGGATCGCTTCGACGAAGAGGGCAACTCTCCGTTCACCGATCCGATCGCGCTCCCGTTCCCTGCCGCGGTCGATGACGACTGAACCGGGGCAACAGCCGCCGGCCGAAGTCCTCGCGGCGTTCGGCGCGCCCGCCGTCACTCCAGAGCCACTTCCCGGAGGCGAGGGCACCTCGTGGCGGGCGGGGTCGATCGCGCTCAAACCGGCCGTGGACGAGCGGTTCGCGACCTGGCACGCCGAGGTCATGGATCGCGTGCCCGAGGTTGGCTTTCGGGTCGCGAGACCCGTGGCGGCACACGATGGGGGCTGGGTGCACGCGGGCTGGTCCGCTTCTCTCTGGATCCCCGGGTCTCACGAACATCGCTGGCTCGACGTCGTCTCCGCAGGCGAGGCATTTCATCGGGCACTCGCGGAGATCGACGCACCGGAGTTCCTGGCCGAGCGAGGCGATCCATGGGCCGTCGGCGATCGCGTCGCGTGGGGCGAGGAGCCGGTGCCGCTCCTTGGCGAGGCCCACGACTCCCTGGTCCGCCGTCTGATCGATCTCCGTCGGCCGGTGGAACTGCCACCCCAGCTCATCCACGGCGACCTCACCGAGAACGTCCTGTTCGAGGACGGGCTCGCGCCGGCGGTCATCGACCTGGCCCCATACCGGAGACCTGTCGGCTTCGCTTCGGCCATCGTCGTGGGGGACGCCCTCCTGTGGTTCAACGGGGACGCGCACCTGGCGGCCTCGGTCGCGGCGTCAGTTCCGGTGTTCGGTCAGTTCCTGGTCCGGGCGCTGATCTACCGGCTGGTTACAGAGCGTGTGTCCGGTGCCACGAACGCGTCGCCCGGCGCTGAGAAGGCCATCGGCATCGCGGCGGCGCTTGCCTGACTCGGAGTCGCTACACGAGGTCAACGTCTACGGCGATGAGTTCGGTGTCCTCGGCCGCTTCCAGTGAAATCTGAGGCTCGTCGGAGAGCTGAGCGGCGTCACCAGTGGTGAGACGCTCGCCGTTCACCGAGAGATCACCCTCGATGACGTACAGGTACACACCTCTGCCTTCGCCGATCGGCTGCGTGGCCGACCGACCCGCCGTCAGCCGGGAGACGAACACGTGGGCGTCCTCGTGGACCAGGACCGCGTTGCCACCGTCGCCGCTGATCACCTTCAGCAACGTGTCGGTTCGGTCTTGCGTGGTGAAGATCTTCTGCTCGACTCCCGGGGCGAGGCCCTTCTCCCCAGGCATGATCCAGATCTGGACGAACCGCATCGGCTCGGTAGAGCTGGCGTTTCGTTCGCTGTGCATGGCGCCGGAACCCAGGGTCATCCGCTGCACGGAACCTGCGGGGAACGGACCGGGTGGGCCGCCCACGTTGTCTTCATGACCGAATAGACCCTCGACCACGTAGGTGAGGCCCTCCACATCGCGGTGCGGATGCATGGGCCACACCGCGCCGGGGATCAGGCGGTCGTCATTGAATACCCGCATCGTGCCGAACCCCATGTACTCGGGGTCGTGATACGAATCGAACGAGTAGTGCCAGCGCGCTCGGAACCAGCCACCGCTGACGTCGCTGATCTCCGCGTCGCGGCGGATACGGATGGTCATCTGGTCGTCAGAACGAGATGACGGGGCAGGTGAGGGTGCGGGTGATGCCTTCGATCATCTGCACCCGAATCACGACCATCTTGCCGAGGTCGTCCATCGAGCCGGACTCGGCTCGGGCGATCACGTCGTACGGGCCGGTGACGTCGTCGGCCGACACCACGCCGTCGATCGCCCGCACCTCGTTCGCCACGTCGGCGGCCTTGCCCACCTCGGTCTGGATCAAGACGTACGCGCTGACGGCCATCGATCCTCTTTCATGCCCCGGTCATCGGCCGTCGGTGCGGCCGCTCGGGCGCATCGTATCGGCATCGATGATGCGGCGCCGCCGGCGCCGAGCTCGAACCAGAACGAAACGGGCGGGGTCCGAGGACCCCGCCCGTCAACACGCTGTGGATGAAGCGGTCAGCTGTCGCTGAGGCGCTTCTCGAGCTCGCGCAACTCGTCGCGGAGCTGCTCGGGCAGGCGCTCACCGATCGAGTCGTAGTGACCCTCGAGCTGCGGGATCTCGGAGCGCCACGCGTCGGCGTCGACGTGGAGCAGGGTGGCGAGCGTCTCGGCGTCGAGGTCTAGCCCGGTGATGTCGATCGCCTCGGCGGCGGGCACGCGCCCGATCGGCGTGTCGACGGCGTCGACGTCGCCGTTCACCCGGTCGATGATCCACTTGAGCACGCGGCTGTTCTCGCTGTAGCCGGGCCACAGGAACTTGCCGTCGTCGCCCTTGCGGAACCAGTTGACCCAGTAGAGCTTGGGCAGCTTGTCTGCGGTCGACGCCTCGCAGACATCGAGCCAGTGACCGAAGTAGTCGCCCATGTTGTAGCCACAGAACGGCAGCATGGCGAAGGGGTCGAAGCGCAGCTCGCCGACGACGCCGGCCGCAGCTGCGGTCTTCTCGGACGACATGATCGAACCCAGGAACACGCCGTGCTTCCAGTCGAACGACTCGGTCACGAGCGGCACGTTGGTGGCGCGGCGACCGCCGAAGAGGATGGCCGAGATCGGCACGCCGGCCGGGTCCTGCCACTCGGGAGCGATCGACGGGCACTGCGCCGCTGGAGCGGTGAAGCGGGCGTTGGGGTGCGACGCCGGGGTGCCGGACGCAGGCGTCCAGTCCTGCCCCTTCCAATCGGTCAGGTGCGCGGGCGGCTCATCGCTGAGCTCTTCCCACCACACATCACCGTCGTCGGTCTCGGCGCAGTTCGTGAAGATGCAGTTCTCGTCGAGACTGCGGATCGCGTTGTAGTTGGTCGTCTCGTTGGTGCCGGGGGCGACGCCGAAGAACCCGGCCTCGGGGTTGATCGCGTAGAGCCGGCCGTCCTCGCCGAAGCGCATCCAGGCGATGTCGTCGCCGACGGTCTCGACCTTCCAACCCGGCAGGGTCGGGGTCAGCATCGCCAGGTTGGTCTTGCCGCAGGCGCTCGGGAAGGCCGCCGAGACGTACTTGGGCTCCCCGGTGGGCGGGGTGAGCTTCACGATGAGCATGTGCTCGGCCATCCAGCCTTCCTCGCGCGCCATCACCGACGCGATGCGCAGCGCGAAGCACTTCTTGCCCAGCAGAGCGTTACCCCCGTACCCCGACCCGTAGGACCAGATCTCCCGGCTCTCCGGGAAGTGCACGATGTACTTGGTGTCGCTGCACGGCCAGCGCACGTCCCGCTCACCGGCCTGCAAGGGCTTGCCGACGCTGTGCACGGCCGGTACGAAGAAGCCGTCGTCGCCGATGCCCTCGAGGGCAGCGGTACCCATCCGGGTCATGATCTTCATGCTGGTGACGACGTACGGACTGTCGGTGATCTCGACGCCGTACTGGCTGATCCGGCCGCCGAGCGGACCCATGCAGAACGGGACGACGTACATCGTGCGGCCGACCATGCAGCCCGCGAACAGCGGCTGCAGGGTGGCCCGCATCTCCGCCGGGTCGATCCAGTTGTTCGTCGGGCCCGCGTCCTGCTCCAGCTCGGAGCAGATGAAGGTGCGGTCCTCGACCCGGGCGACGTCGGTGGGGTCGGAGGAGCAGTAGAAGCTGTTGGGCCGCTTGGCCGGGTCGAGCCGGATGAAGGTGCCGACGTCGACGAGCAGCTGGGTGAGTCGCTGCCACTCCTCCTCGGAGCCGTCCGCCCACTCCACGCGGTCGGGCGTGGTGAGCTCGGCGACCTCCCGGACCCACGCGACAAGCTTCGCGTTGGCGGTCGGGGCCGACTCGAGGCCCGGGATGGTGGAGGTGGTCATGCTTTCCTCTCCTCGAGGGAGCCGCCCCGGCGCGAAGTGGCACGGGTCGGTTGAAGTGGAAAGATGTTACCCGCGGAGGGCTCAGTGGGCGCTGTGACCC
>JAYVBZ010000102.1:0-6995 GCA_043750215.1 Actinomycetota bacterium | reverse complement strand
GCTGATGCGGCCGGCGCGGGGCGCGAACCCGACGTAGTTCTGCCCGTCGACCTGCGGGAACACACCAACGTGGTCACGTTGATCCATGGGCGCAGCGATAGGTGCCGGGCCATCGGCCAGCGGTCCCTGGTCCAGGAACTCGGTTTCGAGCGTCTCGCGGAACCAGTCCGCTCCCATGTCGGCGACCAAGAACTTCATCCGCGCCCGGTTCCGGCTGCGTCGGTATCCGTACTCGCGGAAGAGTGCCGTAACCCCCGCCCAGACTTCCGGCACCCGTTCGCGCGGAACGAATGCTCCGAGCCGTTTCGCGAACATCGGGTTGGTGGACAAGCCGCCGCCGACCCAGAGGTCATACCCCGGCTCGCCCCCCGGCCCGATCACCCCGACGAACGACACGTCGTTGATCTCGGGGTTGGTGCAGGTGGCCGTGCAGCCGCTGATGGATGTCTTGTACTTCCTGGGCAGGTTGCTGAACGCAGGGTCCCCGATGAACCGCTCCGCGACCGCCCGGATGTCGGCGGACGCGTCAAGGATCTCCTCCGACGTGACACCTGCCAGCGGACAACCGAGGAACACACGCGGCGTATCGCCGCACGCCTCCTGGGTGGTCAGGCCGACGCCTTCGATCAGTTCCCAGATGGCGGGCATGTCCTCGATACGGATCCAGTGCAGCTGGACGTTCTGCCGGTCGGTGATGTCGGCGACATCCCGGCCGTAGCGCTCGCTGACCAGGGCGATCGCCCGGAGCTGTTCGCTCGTCAGTTGACCGCCATCGATCCGGATCCGGAGCATGAAGAACTCGTCTTCCAGTTCCTCGGGTTCGGCGCTGCCGGTGCGTTCCGCCGGGACGCCTTGTTTGCGTTGGGTGTAGAGACCCCACCACCGCATACGACTGCGGAGATCCGCTTTCGTGATCGAACGGAACCCTCCCGGGGCGAAGATCCGCTCGATCCGATCACGGACGTTCAGGCCGTCGTCCTCCTTCTTGACCTGCTCGGCCGCGTTCAGGGGCTCGTAGTAGCCCAGCGCCCATTGACCCTCGCCGCGTTTGCGGGGGGTGCGGGGTGCGGGAGCGCTCGGATCGGTCACAGGGACTCCTGGATGATCTGGGAATGCGAACGGCCGCCGAAGCGGCGGCCGTATGGGGGTGCTGGAGTGATGGGACTATGGCCGCGTGCGGGTCCCATCGGCGCCCTGGAACGCCAGACAGCACAGACGCGAGGGAATCATCGCGCCCACCAGGCCGGCCGTTCGAGTGCGGATCATCAGCAGTAATCCCACCTGACAGGTCGATATTGCAGGTGCAAAAGGTACCAGGGTTCGGTCGCTCTGTTCAAGGCCAGTCGAAGCCGCCCGCAACGTTCACTCGCCCGGGATCGGTTCGTCCGGGAGTGGCGCGAGGCACCGGACCAGCCGCCCAAGAACGATGAACCCCCCTGCCCAGGTGACGAACGACACGGGAACGGCGACGAGGGCCGGCAACGTGTGGAACAAGATGGCGGGTGGGGCGACGAACCAAACGATAGCTCCCGCCCACGCGATGAATCGCAAGAGGTCGCGGGCTGGGTTCGAGTGAGGCCAAGCGAACAGTCGTTCGTCGGGGAGAGGGCCGCGCACCATGGGCAGCATCCTAGCGAAGCCGCGGGCTGCTAGCGTCTGGCGCCATGAGTACGGAGCCCACCACCTCAGCCCCTATGTCCGACCGCAGCCGCGTCCACCGGATCCCCGAGCTGGCTGCCTATGACCGGCGGACCATCGACCGTGTGCTCGATGCCGGCCTGGTGGCCCATCTCGGCTTCGTGGACGACGGGCAGCCGTTCGTGATCCCGACGCTGTACTCCCGTTGCGACGACCTGGTCTATATCCATGGCAGCGCGGTCAGCCGACCACTCAAGAAGGCAGCCGGTGGCATCCCCGTATGTCTCACCGTGACGCTCCTGGACGGGATCGTGCTCGCGCGCTCGATCTTCGAGCACTCGATGGATTACCGGTCGGTCGTCGTGCTGGGGTCGGCGGCGCTGGTCCGGGACCCGGAGGAGAAGCTCCTGGCACTCCGCGCGTTCAGCGACCAGGTCCTGCCGGGGCGTTGGCAGGACAGTCGCCCGCCCACGGATCAGGAAGTGAAGGCGACGACGATCCTCTCGCTGCCCCTGACCGAGGCCAGTGCGAAGATCAGCGCGGGCCCCCCGGAGGACGCCGAAGCCGATGGGGACCTGGACGTGTGGGCGGGCAACATCCCGTTCGTCGTGAAGGCGCTGGATCCGATCCCCGACCCCGCGCTGCGTCGGGGTATCCCGGTCCCCGACTACGCCCTGCGATACCAGCGCGAGGGTTTGACCACGCCGCCCGACTACGCGTAAGGGTGCCGGCTCAGAACTGCGCTTCCTCCGTGGAACCCTTCAGGGCGAGCGTCGAGGAATCTCCGCCCGCTATGGTGTCGGACACCTGGTCGAAGTACCCGGTGCCAACCTCGGTCTGGTGACGAGTGGCGGTGTAGCCCTCCGCCTCCATCGCGAACTCGCGCTCCTGCAACTTCACGTAGGCGGTCATGCCTTCGTCTGCAAAGCCGCGTGCCAGCTCGAACATCGACTCATTGAGCGCGTGGAAGCCCGCCAGCGTGATGAACTGGAACCTGTAGCCCATGGCTGCCAGCTCCTTCGGGAAGCGCGCGATCGTGGCGTCATCCAGGTGAGCCTTCCAGTTGAAGGACGGAGAGCAGTTGTAGGCCAGTAGTTTGTCGGGGAACTCAGAGTGGATCGCATCGGCGAACGTACGGGCCTGCTCAAGGTCGGGGGTGGAGGTCTCACACCACAGCATGTCGGCGTAGGGCGCGTACGCGAGTCCGCGCGCGATCGCGGCGTCATTGCCATTCCGAACCTGGTAGAAGCCTTCACCGGTGCGCTCACCATCGACGAACGCGCGGTCGCGTTCGTCGATGTCGCTGGTGAGGAGGGTTGCGGCGAGCGCGTCGGTGCGCGCGACGACCAGGGTGGGGACGTCCAGGACGTCAGCCGCCAGGCGCGCCGCCGTCAACGTCTTCACGAACGCGTTCGACGGGATGAGGACCTTGCCACCTAGGTGGCCGCACTTCTTCTCGGCCGCGAGCTGGTCTTCGAAGTGCACGCCGGCGGCGCCCGCCTCGATCATCGCCTTCATGAGCTCGAATGCATTGAGTGATCCGCCGAAGCCGGCTTCGGCGTCGGCGATGATCGGCGCCATCCAATGGCGGTCCGCGCCCTCGCCGGAGCTCCACGCGATCTGGTCGGTCCGTTGCAGCGCGTTGTTGATGCGTTTGACCACCGCGGGGACGGAGTTGGCGGGGTAGAGGGACTGGTCGGGATAGGTGTGGCCGGCGAGGTTCGCGTCGGCTGCGACCTGCCATCCGGAGAGGTAGATCGCCTTGAGGCCGGCCTTGACCATCTCGACCGCTTGACCTCCGGTGAGGGCGCCGAGTGCCGCTACGTATTCTTCGGATCCGATGAGGTCCCATAGGCGCTCCGCTCCTCGGCGCGCGATGGTCTGCTCCACCACGAAGGAACCACGGAGACGGATGACGTCTTCGGCGGAGTAGGAACGGGTGACGCCGTTCCAACGCGGGTCGGTTTCCCACGTTCGTTGGAGTGCTTCGGCGTCATGGATGATCTGTGCGTCGATGTTCATCGTGCTCCCTGGGTCTGGAAGGAATGAAAAACCCCCCGCGCGAGCGAAGGGTCTGGGGACGCATCCCGGCCTACTAGGGGCCTTGGGATACGTCCTAGCTACCGGATACCGCGCACGAACGCAGGCCGTCAGTGCGATTGAACGCTGGTTCAAACATACCGCTCAGGATGTCAGACCTGGTGCCACGACGTCAAGCGGCAGGGTAGAAAGCCCGACTTTCGGCCTATGACGCGGGGTCACTCGATGTAACGGGCCAGCGCGATCCGACGAACGCCGTCCTTCGCGGCGTCCCCGATGACGAGGATCTTGCCGTTGGATCCGCGGATGACCACGCCTCGAGCCCCGTCATCTCCCGCCGCGAAGTCGGTGGTGGTCTTCCCGTCCGTGCCGAAGGGCAGATTGATGGACCCGTCCGCGTTGTAGCGAACCACTCCGAAGTCAGATCCGGTGGCCGTTCTGTGCACCCGACCGGCCACCACGATCTTGCCGTTGGTCTGCAAGGCGATGCCGTAGGCCACATCGAACGACTTCCCGAATGAAGTGATCACCCTCCCGGTGGTGCCCCAGGTTCGATCGAGCCGACCATCGGTCAGGTAGCGGGTTACGCCCCAATCGTCGCGGCTGTCGTTGCCGACATGACCAGCCACAACGATCTTCCCGTCGGGCTGCTGGATCATGTCGTACCCGACGTCGGCGCCGAGGGAGACATTCGTCGTGGTGAAGCCGTTTCCGCTGAACCCAGTGTTCATCTTTCCAGCCGTCGTGACTTCTGCCACCGAGAATGCCGGCGTGAGGTTGACCTCGGAGTAGCCCGCCAGGACGTAGTGCCCATCGCCCCAGGAGATCGCCTCGAACTGCTCGTCGCTGCTGCTCAGGTCGAACGACACTCGTCCATCCCCACCGAACGATGGATCGAGACCCCCACCATATCCATACCGAACGATCGCGGACCGTGCGTTGACTCCGGCCGACGTGAAGCCGGCGGCGACGATCTTCTGGTCGGGGGTGACCGTCACCGCATTGGCTGCCTGCTGATCTTTCCCGAACGATGTGAGCACGTACCCGTCGCCGCCACCGAACCCGGGATCGAGGCTGCCATTGCCGTTGAACCGCGCGAGCGCGATCCTGCTCCGGCCGCCGCCGTCGCTCTCGCCCGCCAGGATGATCTTCCCGTCCGCCTGGAATGCGATCGCGTAGGCGTAGTCGGCGCCGCCCAGGTCGAGGATGCTTCGCCCCTGATCACCGAATGCTGTATCCAGGGTGCCGTTCTGCAGGAATCGAGCCACCACGAAGTCGGGTCGCCCGGTCAGCGTGTAGCCGGCGGTGACCGCGCGACCGTTCGCGTCGATGAGCACCGCATATCCCACGCTTCCTCGAGACAAGGCGGTGGCCCTGCCGTCCTGGCCGAACGTGGGGTCGAGCTGTCCAGAGGTGAGCGCGTGCGCCGGAAGAACCCCTGCCGTGAGTGTGGCGAGGGTCAGGAAGAAGGTGGATAGGCGAGGTGCGCGCATGGGAGCCTCCCGGGTCGTCGTCTGAGACTAGGAGCGCCTGCCCTCGGGCGCAACCCGTTACGCGCTGTTCTCAAGTCCTACCGGAATGGGTTCAGGGGACGATCTTGGAGATAGGGAGTTCGAGGATGTCGCTGGCGCCCGCGGCCAGGAGTTGGGGGATCAGGCGGTTCACGGTTCGCTTCTCGGCCACCGTTTCCACGGCGTAGCCGCCGTGGGCGAGCGGCGAAACGGTCGGCGCCTTCATGGACGGGACCACCTTGAGCACGGCTTCCAGCCGATCTTCGCCAACGTTGAGCTTGATCAGGACGCGACCTTCGGCGCGTAGGGCACCGAGCAGCAGCGTGGTGATGTCGTCCATCGCCGCGCGTCGCTCAGGGTCGGCGGCCGACTCGCGGTTGGCGATGAGCACGGGGTCTGATGTCATGAGCGTCTCGATGATCTTCATCCCGTGGGCGCGGAGTGTGCTGCCCGTCTCGGTGACGTCGACGATTGCGTCCACGATCTCGGGCACCTTGGCCTCCGTGGCGCCGTAGCTCCACGCGACCTGCACGGGGATGTTCAGTTCGGCGAAATGACGCTCGGTCAGTCTCACGAACTCGGTGGAGATCCGCGACCCCGGTGGCATCTCCTTCGAGCTGTTCGCGGGGTGTTCGTTGGGGACGGCCAGGACGATCTTCGTCCCGTGTCCGGTGCCGGTCTTCGCGTACTTGAGGCTGGTGAGAACCTCGACGTCGGCTTGCGTCTCGGCGATCCAATCCTGCCCGGTGATCCCCAGGTCGAACAGCCCCTGCCCCACATACACGGGGATCTCCTGAGGACGAAGGACACTCACGCGTTCGATGCGGTCGTCGTCGATCGTGCCGTGGTAGTCCCGACTGGAGCCGCGGCGCACGTCCAAGTCGGCTGCTTCGAAGAGCCGCAACGTCTGTTCTTCCAAGGATCCCTTCGGGATAACCAGTTTCAACATCACGATCCTCCAGTGAGTGGGCGATAGAAACATGTCCGCTCCCCGGTATGGCAGGCGGCACCCTCTTGGTGGACGGTCGCCAAGATCACATCGGCGTCGCAGTCCACACGCAGTTCGGTCCAGTGCTGGATGTGGCCGCTGGTATCGCCTTTGCGCCAGAGCTCTCCGCGACTGCGGCTCCAATAGACCATCCGGCCTTCCTGGACGGTCCGGCGAAGCGCGTCGCAGTTGGCCCAGGCCACCATGAGGACCTCTGCGGTGTCGGCGTCCTGCGCGATCACCGGGATGAGGCCGTCCGCGTTGTAGGCCAGCGCGTCCATGTCCACGGGTGAACGATCGATCGTCACGTCCGCACCTCCAAACCCTGGGCGGCGAGGTGATCCTTGATCTGGCGGATGGAGAGTTCGCCGGAGTGGAGTCTGCTTGCGGCAAGGACCGCATCCGCACCTCCCCGGCTGAGGGCTTCGGCGAAGTGCGCTGGCGTACCTGCGCCCCCACTGGCGATCACGGGAATCGTTGTCGCGGTGGTGACGGCGTGGAGGAGCTCCAAGTCGTAGCCGTCGCCGGTGCCGTCTCGGTCCATACACGTGAGGAGTACCTCGCCGGCCCCGCGCGTGGTCGTTGCTTCAACGGCCCACTCGACGGCGTCGCGACGGGTGCCGGTCCGCCCAGCGTCGATCACCACTTCCCAACCGTCGTCGCTGCGACGGGCGTCGATCGCCACCACGATGCACTGCGTGCCGAATCGATCTGCCGAGCGCTGCAAGAGTGCCGGATCGCGCACGGCACCGCTGTTCAATCCGACCTTGTCCGCGCCCGCACGCAGGAGATCGTTCACGTCATCTTCCGACCGCACG
>JAYVBZ010000101.1:0-6374 GCA_043750215.1 Actinomycetota bacterium | reverse complement strand
TCTTATCAACTCATGTACGACGCATACGAGCGGGTCTTCGATCGCTGCGGCCTGAACTACGTGATCGTCCAGGCCGACCCGGGGACCATCGGTGGCGGCATCAACCACGAGTTCATGGCGCTGGCGGACGTCGGCGAGGATCGGTTCGTCCGATGCCAGAACGGGGACTACTCGGCTGATGTGGAAGCCGCTACGCCCAAGACCCCGGACCCTCTGCCGCCCGCCCAACGGGGCCCGCTGACCCAGGTCGAGACCCCAGGGGCCTCCACGATCGAACTCGTGGCCATCGCCTTGGGCGTGGCTGCCTCGCAAACGCTCAAGACGATGCTGTTCAAGAGCGGCGCCCAGACGGTCGTGGTTCTGGTCCCCGGCGATCGTGAAGTGAATGAGCGGAAACTCAGCAGCCTCTTCTTCCCGGTGCCGATCGAGAAGTTCGGAGAGGGGGACTTCTCGGCGGGCGGCTACGTGAAGGGTTTCGTTGGGCCACAGGGCTTGCCGGAAGTGGTGACGGTACTCGCCGATCACTCGGTACGCGCGGGAGCGGACTGGGTCACCGGTGCGAACCGACCCGACGCACACGTCACTGGCGCGAACATCGAGCGGGATTTCCGCGTCGACCGATACGAGGATCTGGTCGAGATCCGAGAGGGTGACAGATGCCCCGTGGACGGTGGCGAGCTCCATATCGGCCGGTCGATCGTCGTCGGTCATATCTTTCAGCTGGGGACGAAGTACTCCGAGCCCCTGGCCTCCACCTTCCTGGATGAGGATGGCGCAGCGAAGCACTACGAGATGGGCTGTTACGGCATCGGTCTTACCAGGATCATGGCGGCAGCCGTGGAGCAGCGCCATGACGAGCACGGTATCGCCTGGCCCAAGGCGATCGCCCCGTTCCACGTCGCGGTGATCCTTGCCAATCAGGACGTTCCCGAAGCGACGTTGCACGCGGAACGCATCTACGCCGAACTGATGGCGCTGGGCGTTGAGGCGGTCTTGGACGATCGCGAGGAACGTGCGGGGGCGAAGTTCGCCGATGCCGACCTGATCGGTTACCCAGTGCAAGTGACCGTAGGGAAGCGAGGGATCGAAGCCGGGACGGTAGACCTGAAGCTTCGGGCGACGGGGGAACGAACGACGGCATCGCTAGAGGGAGCAACTGCGGCCGTTCGGGCCCTACTGGAGACGGCGCCGTGACCCACCCTCTGCCTTCGGGGCTCTACGAGTTCGCGAAGTTTCACCCCGAGGCGGAAGGCGTCGTGCAGCATGTCGGGCGCGAGACGTGGGATCTGATCCTGGTGGATCACACGGGCGTGTGGGTGCGCGGAGAGTTCCCCGACGCCGAGGCAGCCCGCGCCGCGTGCGGACGGCTGAAGCTCCGCCTGTCCGAAGGATGGAGCGACCCCCGGATGGCCCGCTGGATGAACGCCAGGGACCACTGGAACACCGCCGAGGGCCAGCGCCGGGCTCTCTGACCGGCCCTCACGCCCCTCCTGTCGGGAGAGCCGCGCTATACTGACCTCCGTACGGGAACAGGAGGACAGAAGGCAGGTCGGGAGTGGGCTCGCGCCCACCTTTTTTTTCGAAAGGGGTGATCGGCATGTTGGACGTAGAAGCGCTGGTCACACCTGTTATCGAAGGATCTGGCTTCGAGTTGGTCGAACTGACCTTCGGTCGGGAATCGGGCACGCGGGTCCTTCGGATCACGGTCGACCGTCCCGGGACCTCGATCGACCTCGACACCATCGCCGGGCTGGCCGAGAAGGTATCCCGCAGGCTCGATCTGGAGGGGTTCACCCCTGGCCCCTACCGGTTGGAGGTGTCCAGCCCAGGCATCGAACGTCCGCTGACGCGCCGGGAGGATTTCGAACGGTTCTTAGGGGCCCGGGTCAAGGTGAAGTCTCACGTGCTGATCGAGGACGTTCGGAACCACACGGGCGAGCTGGTCTCGGCCGACGCGGAGGCGATCGTCATCACCACCGACGGCGGAGAGCGGCGCGTCGGCTACGCGGAGATCGCGTCGGCACACACGGTGGCCGATTGGGACGCCGAACTGAAGAGGAGCAACGCATGAACGCCGAGATGATCGCGGCCCTTCGCGAACTGGAGCGCGAGAAGGGCATCGCATTCGAAACGATCCTTCAGGGATTGGAAGAGGCCATGGCCTCTGCCTATAAGTCGTGGTGGAAGGGGGAGAACCCAACCGCCGATGATGAGTTCGCGGGATTCCGGGCCGTTATCGATCCGGAGAGCGGAGAGATGCGTATCTGGCAGCAGGAGTTGGACGAGGTCGAAGGCGAGGACGGCGTCACCTTGATCATGGAAGTGAAGTCTGAGACCGAGGTGAAGGTGACCGATGACTTCCTTGGCCGTATCGGGGCCCAGACCGCGAAACAAGTCATCTTCCAGAAACTCCGAGACGCAGAACGGGAGATGACCTACGAGGAGTTCGCCGGTCGTGAGGGCGACATCGTCACGGGCATCGTCCAGCAGCAGGAGCGCCGCTACACGCTCCTTGACCTGGGCAAGGTCGAGGCTCTTCTGCCGCAGGCTGAGCAGGTGCCCTCCGAGCCCTACCGTCACGGCGAGCGCCTCAAGGCCTACATCACCGAAGTTCGTAAGGGGACGAAGGGCCCGCAGATCGTCGTGTCTCGGAGCCACCCCGGGTTGCTCAAGGCGCTGTTCGCACTCGAGGTTCCCGAGATCGAGGAAGGCATCGTCGAGATCAAAGCTGTCAGCCGTGAGCCCGGCCACCGCTCGAAGATCGCGGTGAGCTCGAACGAGCCCGGCGTGGATCCGGTCGGCGCATGCGTCGGCCCCAAGGGCTCGCGTGTGCGGATGGTCGTCAACGAACTCCGAGGCGAGAAGATCGACGTCGTGCCCTGGTCGGCGGATCCCGGCGAACTGGTCGCCAACGCGCTGCAGCCGGCGAAGGTTAAAGAGGTTCGGATCGATCCGGACACGCAGACCGCGCTCGTCGTGGTGCCTGACTATCAGCTGAGCCTCGCTATCGGGAAGGAAGGGCAGAACGCACGCCTGGCAGCACGGCTGACGGGCTGGCGGATCGATATCAAGTCGGAGTCCCAAGCGAACGGGGAGCCGGTTCCTGCGCGCCCGACACCCGTCGAGCCACCGGCTGCGGCACCAGAAGTGGCCTCACCGCAGACCGACGCCGCGGGGGAAGCCGTGATCGCCCAGGAGGAGGTCGAAACCGCGACCGAAGCCCTTGAGGAGATGGCCTTGGAAGAGGTCGCGGTGGCGGCCATCGATCAGGTGGTTGCCGAGGAGTCGGAGGCCCCGGTCGGAGAATGACCGCGATGCCCGTACGAACCTGTGTCGGGTGCCGGGAGGTCGACGCGAAGTCGCGGCTCCTCCGAGTGTCGCGAGCGGGCGATGGAACGCTCGAGCTTGCCAGGTCGGCGACGGTCTCCGGCAGGAGCGCCTACGTTCATCCGGCGAAGGTCTGTGTCGAGGTGGCTACACGCAAGGGCACGCTAGCCAGAGCACTGCGGACGGGCATCGACCCGGATGAACTAGGTAGGCTAAGGACCACATTGAGTCGAGGAGCGCTGTGAGGGTTCACGAACTTGCCAAGGAACTGGGGGTCACCAGCAAGCAACTGCTGGGCACCCTGGAGCAGATGGGCTCGACCGGCAGGTCGGCGAGTTCCAGTGTGCCCGACGAACTCGTTCCGCGCCTGCGCGCGTCCGGTGGCAAGCCTACGGAGGCGCCCAAGCGCCGGGAAGTCCTCGAGCCCCCGCCCAGTCCGCGCAAACCCAAACCGAAAGCTCCGTCTAAGGCCAAGATCGAACCCAAGGTCGCGGCGCCTGCCCCGGTCCCGGTCCCGGTCGCGGCCCCTGCCGCCGCCACCCCTGCCGCCGCCACCCCGGTCCCCGCCGCCGTGGCCCCTGCCGCCCCGGCTACTCCCGCCGCAGAACCCCGCATGATCACCACCAGGACGGGCCAGCGACGGCCCGAACGGCGGGCCGTCGAGGCTGCGCAGCCCTCGAACGTGCTGCAGCTGGTTCGAGGGGCGACGCCGCAAACCATCGGTGACAAGCTCTCTCGAGCGCCGGGAGAGATCGTGAAGATCCTCTTCATGGCAGGGGAGATGGTCACAGCCACCACATCGCTCTCGGATGAAGCCATCGCGCTCATCGCCGCCGACCTAGGTTATGAGGCCGAGATCGTCGGCCTCGAAGACGAACTGCAAGCCGAGGATGCCGCGGGGGAGGTCGACCCGGACGCGCTGGTCCCGCGGGCTCCGGTCGTCACGATCATGGGCCACGTGGACCACGGGAAGACCAAGCTGCTGGATGCCATCCGAGAGACCGATGTTGTGGCCGGGGAGTTCGGCGGGATCACGCAGCACATCGGTGCCTACCAAGCCCACGCTGGCGGACGTGAGATCACGTTCATCGACACACCAGGTCACGAAGCGTTCACTGCCATGCGGGCCCGCGGGGCCGAGATCACGGACATCGTCGTCCTTGTCGTAGCCGCCGATGATGGCGTCATGCTGCAGACCATCGAAGCACTCGACCACGCCAAGGCCGCGCAGGTCCCGATCATCGTGGCGGTCAACAAGGTGGACAAGGAAGAAGCCGACCCTAACCGCGTTCGTCAGCAGATGACCGAACACGGAGTCGTTCCCAGCGAATGGGGTGGCGAGTTTGAGTTCGTGGACGTCTCGGCGAAAGCGAAGATGAACCTGGATCAGCTGTTGGACACCATCCTGGTCGTTGCGGACCTGGAGGAGCTGAAGGGAGATCCCACTGGGCGCTCGCGAGGCACGGTCATCGAAGCTCACTTAGACAAGGGCCGCGGGCCCGTCGCGACGGTGTTGGTGCAGAAGGGGACGCTCTCGGTGGGAGACGCCCTGGTCTGCGGTACCGCCTACGCGAAGATCCGTGCCATGCACGACGAACACGGCGTCACCGTCCAGAAGGCCGGTCCGGCCAAGCCCGTGCAGATCCTAGGGTGGAGCCACGTGCCGTCCTCGGGCGACGAATTCCGCCAGGTCGACGACGAGCGGGAAGCGCGCCATATCGCCGCCGAACGCGAGGCCCGGGCTCGTGCGGCGGAACTCATCACCACTCGGCCGCCAACGCTGTCCGACCTGATGAGGGCCCAGGAACGGTCCGAGATCCCCGAGCTCACGCTGATCGTCAAGGCGGACGTCCAGGGTTCCTTGGGTGCACTCACCGACTCGTTCCTCAAGCTGCCGCAAGACGAAGTGCGCGTGAACATCGTGCACAGCGCCGCCGGTGCGATCACGGAGAACGACATCTCGCTCGCCTTGGCCTCCAGCGCCATCGTCATCGGTTTCAACGTCCGACCCGACAAGGCGGCACGTGACTTGGCCGACAAGGAGAAGGTCGACGTTCGCTTGTACCGGGTCATCTACGACGCCATCGACGATGTGAAGATCGCGCTGTCGGGGATGCTTGCGCCGGAGCGTCAGGAGCACGCACTTGGGTCGGCTGAGGTACGCGTTCTGTTCCGCGTGCCCAAGCTGGGGGTCGTGGCCGGTTCCATGGTCACCGCTGGGACCATCAAGCGCGAGAACTTGGCTCGTCTGGTTCGCAACGGCATCGTCTTGTACGAGGGCAAGATCAGCTCCCTGCGGCGATTCAAGGACGATGTGCGTGACGTCACCGTCGGCTACGAATGTGGGATCGGGATCGAGGGGTACCAAGACATCAAGGAAGGCGACGTGATCGAGGCCTTCGAGGTTCGTGAGGTCGCCCGCTCTATCTAGGTGCCGGCCCCTTTTGGTCCCCTGGGCCGGTAGGCTGGTTGTATGTCCCAAGGTGCCCGAACCGCACGCGTCGGCGAAGAGTTCCGAGAGGTCCTCGCCGTGGCCATCCAGAAGCTGAAGGATCCCCGTGTGGGGTTCGTCACGGTGACCGGGGTGAAGGTCAGCCCGGATCTCAGACGCGCGTGGGTCTACTACACGGCGCTGGGCCAGGAGAAGGAGCGCGCCGGGACGCGGGCAGGGTTGCGGAGCGCCGCCCCCCACCTGCGGAGAACACTGGGTCACGAGGTTCGTTTGAAGTTCCTGCCGGATCTCGAGTTTCAAGAGGACACCTCCGGCAAGGAGGGCGCGCGCATCGAGGCGCTCCTTGCCCAACTCAACCGGAAGGAGCGCGGCTGATGGACTTCGAACGGGCGGGTGAGGTGTTGTCGTCGGCTCCCACCGTGGCGATCGCCTGCCATGTGAACCCGGACGCGGACGCGCTCGGGTCGATGCTGGGCTTGGCATCGGTCCTTCGTGCTCGCGGGGTTGAGGTCATCACCTCTGTGCCGAACGACCCCTTCTCTCCGCCGAGGTGGCTGGACCTGCTTCCGGGAGGCGAGCGGCTCACGCCGGCACA